>CAZANK010000339.1:0-4539 GCA_964486235.1 uncultured Prolixibacteraceae bacterium
AAGATCAGAACACCGTCTTTCCAGGAGGTATACTTGTAAACCCGGACGGGCCTGATCGAGAAGTCTTCTGTTTTCAGATTGAACTCGGCCTTTTCCCCGGGTTTCAGCACATGATGGAAAGACTTGCAGGCGTCACCCCCCAGTTCCACGCTTCCTGACTCCAGAACTACATCAATTTTAGGGTCTCCGGGATAGGCGCTCACATCGAAACGGGTTCCCAAAACCTTCACCTGAATCCCCTGACAGTCCACATACAAGGGAATATTTTCGTTTCGTTTGACCTCGAAAAAGGCCTGTCCCTGAAGTTTTATTTCACGATTACGGAGCGAAAAACCGGCATCATAGGAAATCGTTGTTCCGGAGTTTAACCAGACGACCGAGCTGTCGGGCAAGATGATTTTAGAGTTTTGCCCAAGCATGGTCGAAACCGTGGTATATCGTTTACCGGAATAATCCAGGTTGCCGGAATCGGATTTAACGCTGAAGTAACCGAGAATTCCGGCACACCCAACAACGAAGAAAAACACGGCGGCTGCTTTCCACCGGAAGAGCGCTTTTTGAAGGGATCGGGCAGCAACCTGCTCCAGGTATCGCTTCCAGGCTGATCCATTATCGCGGGCATCAAATTCTGCAACAACCCCACCAATCTCTTTTTCGTTCTTTATCTGTTCAAATAACCGTTGATGTGCGGTATCTTCCTGAAGCCACTCCTTCAAATGGGCGGCCTCTTCGCGGGACTCATTCCCTGTGATGTATTTCCCGATCAGGGTCCCTGTTTTTATCGCTTCAAATAGGTTCATATCCGGTTTTACTTGTTGAAAAGCCAAGACACGAAGTTGCGTAGCGTGTTTCGTGCTTTCATTTACAGTAAAAACGATAAGAGCTAAAAACAGGATGACATGAAATCAAAAAATTTTCAAATCCCTTTTTTTTAGGGACATGAAAAGCAGAAAAACATCTCCCAGGCTTTTCCGGAGAACCTTATAGGCTCTGGCTTTGTGGGTCCGAACCGTATTCACCGATATATTCAGGGAAGCGGCAATTTCTTCGTTTGGTTTTTCGTCAAGGGCCAGAAGCAATACCTTCCTTTCCATCTGCGGAAGTTTGTTAATCTCCCGGTAAACCTGGTTGCAGGCTTCTGTTCTGATCACCTCTTCCAAAAAAGACTCCTCTTCTGTTGGTATGGTTTTTCTGAACTCCTGGTATTTCCGCTCTACCTCATCATGCTTTAAATGATCAAGGCAGGAATTCCGGATAGACGTGTAAAAGAATGCCTTGACCGCAAGAAGGCTATGAAAGCTGGCATGTTTCTCCCAGAATGAGATCAATACATCCTGGACAATATCCTCGCAAACGGCCATATCCGGAATGTATCTGCCCGCAAACGTGGAAAATGCCCGGTAATGGAGATCAAAAAAATCTTTCAGGTCCATTCTTTCTCCATCCTTAAAAACAACGATGGTATTTCTTCGTATTCCGGTCATAAAACACAGCCAACAACGGCCAATCGATTATTTCGATACTAAAATACAGTGTAAAAGAGCGAACTCACCATGGAATCATTCTGAATTATGCCATCCCGAACAACCTCCTGCCGACGCTGGAATATTCCCCAAAGCGCTTTTCAATTCAACGGAATATCCACGATTAAATGTTTATCACTTCGAATGTATGCGGTGACCACTTCATAGGTCAGTTTTTTTTGTCCTGCAAGAGCCGTCATGATCTGTGATGAGCCGGGATACAGGATGATCTTTTTTGTGGCATCGCCCGATCGAAGTTCCAGTTCAAAATACAGATCACTCCTGTTTTTCACCTCATAATAATTGGTCACGATCACGTCATCCTTCTTACCTTTTGTTTCTTTGGAATGGTATGAAGATCCTATTTTCACACAGGCATCAAATAAGTTCCTGACGTGTTCTTCTTTTCCCGCGAGGTATTTGCTCGACCAGGCAACCGTGCGGCCTTCCTCAAGTGCTTCCCTGACCGAAGCGGCTGTTCTCTCCCTTGCAAATACGAGCGTCATGGAACGGTGCACATGGTCTTCATCCTTGTATTCATGGGCGATCAGGTTATGAATATCGGTCGATCCCATCACCGTCAATCCTTTATCGACACACCAGTCCAGTGCCTTTTTATGAAAGGAAAAACCATTGAAGACCTCGATGCCATGCAGCTTATTTTCCTTGTGAAGTGCGTCGACAAAGTCAAGCCATTTATAGGAGCCTTCGATCTGATCCACCTTCCAACCCGGGTGATTCCAAAAGATAAAAGCATCCTGTTCCGCGGCCTTTAAAACGGCTTCCTTGTCTTTCTTATTCCCATCCCGGTCGATGATATACCCGGATGCATCACCGATAAAGATCGCGTTAAAATGACCGGGAGGCGTTTGCCTTGTTATTTCCGATCCCTTGATTAAAATCAGGTTGGCTTCAGCAGCCAAATCCTTTGCCAATTCATAAGCCCGGTTGTGATTAACAAGAACATCCTGTGAATGCGGCTGATATTCAATATGGTCACTGATCGCAATGGCATCCATTCCCTCTCTCCACGCCTCTTGCACTCTTACATTTGGCCATACCTGTCCGTCAGAAAACACCGTATGCTGATGAAAATCGCACTTCAGTATCTGGTACCCATTCACATTCGGAATATAAATGATCTCCCGCTTTTGGGGATTCCTGAATTCATCCATCCTGTAAACGCCATTGTCGGTCTGTGCCAGCAGGAATGTTGCCGGCATGAACAGGAACATCAGAAATAAATTTACTCGTTTCATAGTCATGCTTTTAGTCACTATAAAGGTATTGTTAGCCGGTTAAAATTTCATTGCAACAAGATAACAATTTTAAAAAATAAAATGGCAATCCATGAAATCATTGAATGCTTTCGCGGAAATAGATGAAATTTAAAAGGCATTCAAGGTGTCTGACTGACCCGGCAATTGAAAAACAAAACATTTTTACTTTCGTTCTTAATCAAATCTCATCCGAATGTTGTATATTTCAGGATAAAACTTCAACGTTGCAGACGTTTGAAAAATCCATACACCATTAGTAAACTGACTAAATGATCACATTGTCAAAGTATTTAACGCATGACCGACACCGGAAAATATTCCTTGTCTCATTAATGATGATCGTGTTCGGTGTGTTTTTTATGTACTATTTTTCTTCACTTGGAGGTTTTGGCGGTAGTTCAACCATATCGTGGTGGTGGGGCACACTCATACTTCCCTACCCCCTTGGATGGTTAATGTCCGTAAGTGTACTCATTGTCAGGGCCATCAAAAAGCAATGAATAGTTTCGAGTGGAGTTTTTGGAGGAAGCAAATCAATTCCTTAATGGCCTTGACGAAAAAGCTCGTGATAAAATTTTCTACAACATATGGAAAGCACGCAGCACAAACGACAAGGAACTTTTTAAGAAACTTCAGGACGAGATTTGGAAATTCAGAACTAAGTTCAGCAAGACGTATTACCGGCTTTTTGCCTTTTGGGACAAGACTGACAAATACATCGGCAAGAAAGGCACCCAAAAGCGTAACGAGTTCGAAAATGAACTACGTCTTGCTTTCACACCACCGTAGGCGAGCTTCGCTCCTCCCCTTCGGCCTAAATGTCCGGTGGACATTTTAACCTCAAGCACATTATCCGCTACGGAAACTTGCACTTGGCCGTTGTACATAATTGTAAGAGACTGAACGCTAATATCACTCATTTGTTTTATCTTTGCAATAAATCGCAAAATGGATAGTAGGATAAAATACTGGATTGATTTGTCAGACTATGATTTAGAGACCGCAGAAGCAATGCTGGAAAGCAAGCGGTACCTCTATGTCGGGTTTATGTGCCACCAATCTATTGAGAAGGCGTTTAAAGCATATTATACCAAATTAAAACGGGAAACTGCGCCCTATTCCCATAGTCTATCATATCTTGCAAAACAGGGCGATTTTTATGGATTATTCTCAGAAAAGCAAAAGGAATTTATTGATCAAATAGAGCCATTGAATATTGAAGCCCGATATCCATCTCATAAAGAGCGATTATTGAAAAGTCTTTCTGATGCGAAATGCCATGAAATCATTTATAATACGAAAGAGATTCAAAAATGGATAAAAGAGAGGCTATAAATAAAGTCAGGGCATATAGGCATCTATTGAAAGATCATTTTCGCTTTGAGAATGTTTATCTTTTTGGTTCCTATGCAAAAGGCACTCACAGAGAGGATAGTGATATTGATGTTGCCATAATCGTGGATCGTGTTGAGGGAGACTATTTTTCAGTAAATCCTCTGCTATGGAAATTAAGAAGACAAATTGACGACAGGATTGAACCTATTCTGGTTGAAAGAGATTTTGACGATGCTGATTTTCTTGGAGAGATACAAAAATACGGTATCGAAATCGCCTGATACCAAAACAACTAACCACAATCGAATCGCCCGTCCTGTAAGTGAGTACTGACAGAGAAAGGCTTTTGTACCCCGGACGGGATTCGAACCCATGACCCACAGCTTAGAAGGCTGTTGCTC
>CAZANK010000340.1:0-4484 GCA_964486235.1 uncultured Prolixibacteraceae bacterium
CCAGCGCGAGCTCATGTTGCTGATGGACACGTTGCGCGAAAAGCAGTTTCTGATGGGAACCACTGCTTTTGGCGGAGGATCGACAGCCGGCGTCAACTCGGCCTTTATCCGGATTACCTTGCTGCCCCCGGGCGAACGTCGCCGCAGTCAGATGGAGATTGCCCGCCAACTGAGCCAACTGGTCAAAAAATACAATTTTGCGCAAACGCTGGTGATCCAGGAGCCAACCATCGTCGCCGCCCGTGGCGGACGAAACAGCCTCCCGGTTCAGTTTGTCATCCAGGCGCCTGACCTGGAACGGCTGAAACAGGTGATCCCCCCGTTCATGGAGAAAGCGCAGACCGACCCTACCTTCGATGCCGTCACGATCGATCTGAGGTTCAATAAACCTGAATATTCGGTGGAGATACTCCGCGACAAGGCGCTCGATATGGGCGTCTCGGTCAGGGATATTGCCCGCACCATTCAGTCGTACCTGGCTGAGCAGCGGATTGGCTATTTCATTAAGGACAGCAAGCAATATTATGTGATTGCTTCGGCGAATAAGCCCGACCGCAATGAGCCCCCTGATCTGGCCGGTTTAACGGTGAGAAACAACAACGGGCAGATGGTCACACTCGATAACCTGGTCCGGATGGGACTCACCAGCAGACCTCCGCAACTGTTGCGGTTTAACCGGTACGTGTCGGCTACCGTCTCCGCGGCCCCGGCCGAAGGAAAGACCATCGGCGACGGCATTGACGCCATGAACCGCATTGCCGGCGAGGTGCTCGACGAAACATTCAGTACGGCCCTTACCGGCAGCGCCTCCGATTTCGCCAAAAGCTCCGGAAACATCATGCTTATTTTTGTGCTGGCCCTTGTGCTGGTTTACCTGACACTGGCAGCCCAGTTTGAAAGCTTTCGCGATCCGCTCACCATCATGTTCACTGTGCCGCTGGCGTTGTGCGGCGCGCTGATGACGCTGTACCTGCTTGGGCATACGCTAAACATCTTCAGCGAGATCGGGATCATCGTGTTGATTGGAATCGTGACCAAAAACGGGATTCTGATCGTGGAGTTTGCCAATCAGAAGCGTGAACAGGGCCATCCGATCCGGGAGGCCGTGATCGAAGCTTCCATCCAGCGGTTCCGCCCTATCGTTATGACCAGCCTTGCCACGGTTTTGGGGGCATTGCCGATTGCACTGGCTTTGGGAGAAGCGTCAACAAGCCGGATACCCATGGGGATCGCCATCATTGGAGGGCTTATTTTTTCGCTGATACTGACGCTTTATGTCATTCCGTCACTGTATACCTACATCGCCAACAAATCAAACAGGACTTATGCAGAAGAAGCTGAATAGGATGATCATCTTGTCCGGATTGCTATTGGCCGTTGCCTGGGATAGCCCGGCTCAGGAAAAGATGGACCTCGGCATCCTGATCGACCGCGTGCTCACGGAAAATTACCAGGTGAAGATCGTGCGCAACGAGGCAATTCAGGCAGCCAACAACAACACCCTGGGCAATGCCGGTTTTTTGCCTTCTGTGGACCTCCAGGGAACCACTTCCAGGGCAGTTAACAACACACGGCAGGAGTTGTTTAACGGAACCATACGCGAAGGAGAAGATGCGCAAACCCGAGCTTACAGTGGCTTCGTAGAGGCGGGCTGGACGATCTTCGACGGGTTCCGCATGTTCGCGATGCGCGATAAGCTTTCGTTGTTGCAGCAGGTCGGCACCATCGAAGCCCGCTACTTCATGGAACAAACCATCGCCGACGTTTCAGTGGCCTATTACCAACTGATCCTGGAAATGAACTTATTGGACAATCTGAAAAAGACGTTCGACGTGTCGCGGTTCCGGTATCGCCTGGAAGCAAAAAAAAGGCGGGTAGGCAGCGGTACGACGCTGCAGTATAACCTGGCACGCATGGATTACCATTCGGACAGCCTGGCCATGATCGGGCAGGAGCAGGTGATCAAAAGCCTTCAGATCGAATTGAACAGGCTTACCCGGCGTGATCCGGATGCGGACCTTGTTCCGGCAGACCAGGAACTGACGCCAAAAGGGATTGCTGACAAGGAAACGCTGACCGATCGGGCGATACAGGCCAATAAGGATATTAAACTGGCCCTGATCCGGGAACTGGTCGCCGAAAAAGACGTCCGGATAAAACAGGCGTCACGCTATCCACAAATCGATGTTTACGGCCGTTACGCCTATTCCAGGCAAAAAAACGACATCGGGGTCACCGAGCTCAACCGGACGTACGGACGCACTTACGGCGTCACCGTGAGGCTGAACCTCTTCGATGGCGGTAAGCTGAACAAAGCGATCGATAACGAAAAATTAGCCGGTGAAAACGTGGTCCTGACCCGGCAGAATACCATTGAGGTGATTGCCTCGGGAGTGCTGGACCGGTATTATGAATATCAGTCTCTGCTAAAACAGCAGTTGATTGCCATGGAAAACATCCGCCTGGCCGAACAATCCCAGGAGATTGCGGGTGCGCAGTTTGAACAGGGAGCGATTAACGGCTATGAGTTCAGGCAGACGCAGCTTTCGGTGATCACTGCCCGTAACCAGCTTACGCAGATTCAGTTCTCGATCCGGGCACTGGAAATCGAAGTTGACCGGCTTACCGGCAACCTCGATCATTTATTACAGACCTGAGCAGGTTGATTTTTTGACGTGTAACATGTCTGCAAAAGGACGAAATGAAGATTCATATTTTACAGCTCCTTGAAGGGGCGCGCCAAGCCCGGGGACTGACCGTTGTGATCGATGTTTTCAGAGCTTTTTCGGTGAGTTGCTACGCCTATGGAAAGGGAGTCAAACTGATATATCCGGTAGGGGACATCGGGGAGGCTTACCGGCTGAAGGGAACACACCCCGACTATATCCTGGTGGGCGAACGAAATGAGATGAAACCGCCGGGCTTTGATTTTGGGAATTCGCCATCACAGCTTCTGCAGGCCGACCTGGAAGGAAAAACGATGGTCCATACCACGAGCTCTGGTACCAGAGGGATTGCCAACGCGCTGAGGGCCGACGAGATTATCACCGGGAGCTTTGTAAACGCGGGGGCAATCGTTCGTTATATCGAACAGCGGCAACCCGAAACCCTTTCGCTGGTTTGCATGGGATATGCCTCTACGTACCCGACCGATGAGGACACAGCGCTGGCCGAATACATCAAGGCGAAGGTGGAAGGGCAACCGGTCGATTTCAACGCGATCGTGGAGCGGATCCGGAAAGGTTCCGGAGCGCGCTTTTTTGCTTCTGAAAAACAGGGATGGGCACCTGTTGCCGATTTTGACCTGTGCCTGAACCTCGACCGGTTCGATTTTGTCCTGAAAGTTGAAAAGGAAAGAAGGCAGAATTATTTGAAAAAGATCGAAAAATAAGATGACGTATAATTTTGATGAAGAAGTAAACAGGGAAGGGACGAACTGCATCAAGTATGACCTTCGAAAGGAAGTGTTTGGAAGGAGGGACCTGCTTCCCCTTTGGGTGGCAGACATGGATTTCAGAACGCCCGATTTCATTCTGAAGGCGTTGCGTGAACGTCTGGACCACGAAATTTTGGGATACAGTTACCGGCCGGATTCGTATTACGAAGCGATTGCCGGCTGGATGCAGGAGCGTCATGGGTGGTCTGTTCAAAGAGAATGGATCTCGTTCAGCCCGGGTGTGGTGGCGGGATTGACATTGGCCATCGAGTCATTTTCTGATCCCGGCGACGAAGTGATCCTGCAGCCGCCGGTGTATTCACCGTTTTTTGACTCGGTCAGAATGACCGGACGAAAGCTGGTGGAGAATCCGCTGAAGCGGATTAACGGCCGCTATCACTTTGACCTGGACGATCTGAAACAGAAGGTTACCGGGAAAACAAAGCTTCT
Organism: uncultured Prolixibacteraceae bacterium; assembly: GCA_964486235.1. Taxonomy (GTDB): domain Bacteria; phylum Bacteroidota; class Bacteroidia; order Bacteroidales; family Prolixibacteraceae; genus JBCFBK01. The sequence goes on from CAZANK010000340.1 coordinate 3,887, forward strand.
GCTGTTGTGTAATCCGCAGAATCCCGGCGGCATGGTTTGGAGCGCTGATGAATTGGCCGCCGTGGCCGATGTGTGCATGGCGCACAAAATCCTGATGATCTCGGATGAGATCCATTCCGATCTGATCTTTGAAGGCTGCAAACATGTTCCGCTGGCCACGGTTTCGGAAGAAGTTTCCCGCAACTGTGTGGTTTGCATGGCGCCAAGCAAGACGTTTAATATGGCCGGGCTAAGCACTTCCTTTGTGGTGATCCCCGATAAACGTCTTTTTTCCGGCTATGAACGGACCCTGAAAATCCCTCATCTGCACATGGGGAACCTGTTTGGCACGGTCGCACTGGAGGCCGCGTACCGTCACGGGACTGAATGGTTGGAACAGCTTATGGGTTACCTTCGTCAAAATTACCTCTTTCTGGAAGCGTGGCTGAAGGAGAACGTGCCCGGCGTGGTGCCGATGAGGCCCGAAGGCACTTTCCTGGCCTGGCTGGATTTTTCGTCATTCGGACTTTCGGACGATCAGATCAATCAAAAGTTGGTCGATGCGGGCGTGGGACTAAACAGGGGCGTGCAGTTTGGTACGCAGGGTTCAGGGTATATG
>CAZANK010000341.1:0-4465 GCA_964486235.1 uncultured Prolixibacteraceae bacterium
TTTTTTGAAGGATCCGCCCAGACGAAAGCTAAAGCACAGAAGGGAAAGGCACAGGCCAGTCCCGTAACAGAAAAACCTGATTTCATCGAAATGAAACTTCCGATGGGACAGGTTTTTGAAACCTGGGAGCAAGACTTCCGGCCTAAAAAAACCTATCATGTCGCGCAGCGCGCAAAAAATGCGTCGGACGAAAATAACGGCAGCGAGAATGCACCTTTTAAAACCATCTCAAAGGCAGCTTCCTTGTTAAAAGCGGGAGAAGCGGTCGAAGTGCACGAAGGAGTTTACCGGGAATGGGTAAAGCCACAGAATGGCGGCAACTCGCCTTCAGCGATGATTTGGTATTATGCCGCCAGGGGCGAAGAGGTGGTAATAAAAGGTTCGGATGAGTGGCGCCCCCAGTGGGTAAAAACCCGTTACATCGGCCGCGACAAAAACTATGTCACGTACGAAGCAACGTTAAAAGGCTCCCAGTTCGAAGGGGCTAACCCGTTTTGTCTTTTAAACGGACGGATCGATGCGCAATGGGGTTACAACAAGGAATTCGAGCATTGCCGGGGACTGATTTTCCTTCATGGCGAAAAGCTGCGACAGGTTTCAAACTACGGGAATCTTGAACAGATCCGTCCTCAGGACACGGGATTATACTGGGTGGAAGAAAACGGGATGACGATCCATCTTCGGTTACAGGAAGAGAAGGACCCAAATGGGATGACCTTCGAAATTACCACGAGGGAGCAGGTTTTTGCCCCCGAAAACCGCTATTTGAATTATATCAAAGTCAGCGGCTTTAAGATGTTCCATGCCGCGAACCCCGTGCCCATACCGTGGCCTCAAAGAGGGCTTGTGAGCACTTTTGGGGGTCACCACTGGATCATCGAGGACTGTGAAATCGGCTATGCCAACACGATCGGCATCGATATGGGCGGCGGGTGGTGGTATTACGGAAAAGGCGAAGCCCAGGGATATCATATTATCCGTCGTAATTACCTGCATCATTTTGGCGTTTGCGGAATTGCCGGCTGGCATAACATGGACAACGAGCACGTGCTGGTGGAGGACAACCTTTTGCGGGAATGTTGCACCATGGAGGTTCCGGGTCACTGCGAAAATGCCGCGATTAAGATTCACAGGACGTTTAACTCGCTGATCCGCAGGAATGTGATTGTTAAAACGCACTTTGGGTCATCCATTTGGCTCGACGGTGAGATTTTTAATACCAGGATTACCCAGAATGTATGCCTTCAAAATTATGATTGCACCTGGGGACAGCTATTTCTTGAAATCAATGAGGGGCCCAACCTGGTCGACAACAACATCATGTATGAGACACACCGCTACAATTGGGGGGGAGGGATCGATAATGCGCATGGATTTCATATCCATGATGCCGAGAAGGCTGCCGTCCTTCAGAATCTCATTTTTAACGGCGAAGACCATGCGATCGACATTTCCAACGGCGACCCGAACAGGACAGGCGGAACAGCGTGGAACCGGCATTTCAGGGTGTATGGAAATATCATCGGCGCTTACCGGGTTGCGGTGTACTTCCCGAATGAAACGAGCAAATCGGATATGAATCTTTTCGGCGCTTATAAGAGTGATCTGGCTTACGGATTCGTGGGGAACGGGAAAGACAACATCAACCTTGATGACTGGAAGAAGCTGGGCCATGACCATGAAAGTGTAACGGAGCCCTTGATGGTCTCGATTGATCCGGAGAGATTAACCATGTCGGTGAAGTCGATGTCGATGAAGAAGGTTCCGGTATACCAGGAACAACCGGAGCTGCTCCCTGAATTTGCCAAAGCCGAAGAACTTCTGACACACGATTTGTTGTCAAAACCCCGAAAAGGTGGTTTCTCCGTGGGGCCAATAAATGATCTTCCCTTCGACGGAAGCGAGATATCCATTGATCCAAGAAGAAAGTAATCCATCGTTAATAATAACTGATAGAATGACAAATCTTCCTATTATTGTTACAATACTTCTGACTTCTTTTTCAGGAATTCTTTTTGCTCAGAAAGCAAAAGTTGTTGAAAGAAATATTTTACTGAACACGTATCCTTCTTCAGATACTGATCCCATACCCAGGTTTGAAAAAATATTTCCATATTACAGGTTTGATGGATATTCGGAAAAAGGCATTATGCAGAACTGGAAAATGGTAGAACTTTGCCCAATAACAGATGGGGAAAAGATAATTAAAGATAAGTAAAGGCTTACTAATGATCACTAAACCTAACTAAAGCATGATGACAGATCGTAATTTTTCTCTAAGGAACAGTCTGAAGAGCTTATGTGGGATAGCGCTGTTGTTTCTGATGCTAACAGTCTGTTCAACTGAAAAGCGCGTGGAGTTTTATGTATCGCCCGATGGTGACGACAACCGTTCAGGTACAAAGGAAGCGCCTTTTCGCACGGTAGAAAAGGCTCAACAAGCCGTACGCGCTTTCAGGCAAAAAAGGGAAATTCCCCGTGGCGGAATTATTGTTTCCCTGCGGGGCGGTGTTTACCCGATACGCCAAACCATTCGTTTTACGTTGGATGACAGCGGAAAAGAGGGCGTTCCCGTTGTTTACCGGGCTTATCCGGGCGAAAAAGTGCATTTTACCGGGGGACAGAAAATCCATTTCGGGCCGCTGAATGATCCGGAAGCCAAAGCACGAATCCGTGCGCCACACGACTCCATCCTGCAAGCCGATTTGAAAGCGCAGGGTATAACCGACGTTGGCGAACGGAAAGCCTCCGGTTTCGGAAGGGCGACAGAGCCTGCGGCGTTGGAACTTTTTTTCAACGACGAACCGATGGCGTTGGCGCGCTATCCGGACAATAATGGTTGGATGCACATCGTTTCCGTGCCGCAGACAGGCGACAGCGTTTTCGGCGGCGATGAACGAACCGGGCGGGGGGTTCATTACGGGCGTTTTGTTTACGCTGAAGACCGGATTAGCGGATGGCAAAAAAACAATGATATCTGGCTGCATGGTTACTGGACCTGGGATTGGGCGGATTCCTATGTGAAAGTTGGGCGTATCGACGCCGCCAGGAAGGAATTTACCCTGACGCCTCCGCATGGCGCGTACGGCTATTCGCCCGGACAACGGTACTACGCCCTGAATGTCCTGGAAGAATTGGACAGCCCTGGCGAATGGTATCTGGACAAAACCAGGGGATTGTTGTATTTCTGGCCACCGTCACAAGGCCGACCGGGAAAAGCTGTAGTCTCTGTTATGGAAGACCTGATGGTCCATTTAGACCATGCGGAACATCTTCGCATCGAGGGCATTATCTTTGAATACACGCGGGGAAGCGTAGCCAAAATAGAAGAAGGATGCGATAACACCATTGGAGGTTGTACAATCCGGAACATCGGCAATAATGCCGTTGATGTCATTGGCGGACATCACAACGGCGTGTCGGGCTGCGAGCTGTACAACGTCGGCGACGCCGGCATCACGATCATCGGCGGCGACCGCCTGACGCTCACACGCGGGCATAATTTTGCCATTAATAACCACATCTGCCGCTACAGCCGCATCAACCGGACCTACCGTCCTGCCGTTGCAATAAGCGGCGTTGGAAATCTGATGGCCCATAACGACATCCACAGCGCTCCTCACATGGCCGTCGCATTCGGAGGCAATGACCATGTGCTTGAATACAATGAAGTACACGATATTGCACAGGAAACAGGCGACGTAGGCGCTTTTTATATCGGGCGTGACTGGACGATGCGCGGCAATATCATCCGTTATAATTATTTCCACCACCTGGCCGGTCCGGGATTGTACGGCGTCAATGCCGTTTATTTGGACGATTTTGCCTGTGGTACAACGATTTACAGCAACATTTTTTATAAGGCTGGACATGCTGCCTTTGTGGGTGGGGGCCATGACAATGTTGTGGAGAACAATGTTTTTGCGGATTGTGAAAGTTCTATCCACCTGGATGCGCGGGGTGTAAACTGGGCGAAATATTATATGGACAGCATCAGCTATCCTGAAATGTTCGACAAACTGAAAGCAGTTCATTATACGCGACCGCCTTACAGTGAACGTTACCCCGAACTGCTGACCATCCTGGAGACTGACTTTGCACAGCCGAAACGCAACGTGTTCCGTGCGAACCTGAGTTACGGCAGTAAGAAGTGGCGTGACATCGAACAGGATGTCGATGAGATGACGATCGACGACAATTACGTCGTCAGGGAAATCCCTGAGGAGATTGATATTGAAAAGGGGAAACTCTATCCTTCAGACGAAAAGATTTTGAAACTTATCGGTTTTCATAAGATACCATTCGACAGCATCGGTCTGTATCCGGAGCAATACCGGAATCACATTGAATCGAAATAATATGAACAGAAAAACCGTATTTTTTTACCTTATTTTCGTGTGGGTATGTGGCTGCGCGGGATGCAGCCGCAACAAGACCGAAGGGACACCGCCAAAGGAAAGGTTAA
>CAZANK010000342.1:0-4459 GCA_964486235.1 uncultured Prolixibacteraceae bacterium
CACTGTTAAAATTGGTTCCCCAGAACCGGGCTTCAGTCCCATCTTCAAACACAAACCGGTCACCTTCCGCTTTCAGAAATCCATGTTTTCCCGCCGGCCGTTCCTTTGCATACACGAAAGAGAGATCGACCGGCATATCATCCCAGGGAAGCGTATACGCGATGGTTTTTTTGTTCTTGTCATTCAGTCCCGAATCCGGATCAACCCCGGTGACTCCCGCGAATGACTGCACAGGAGATGCGGGCGCGATCAGCGCCATACAAACAGCAAGTCTGAAAAGCTGCAGGATGCCTTTGCCGGTAATTTGAATTGAATTTCTTTCCATGGTTTATTTCGTAAATGTTCGGACAAGTCAATTCATTACCCGGCTGATCATTTCCAGCGTTTTCTCTACCAGTTCCTGTCCCCCTTCCGGACCCATCAACGTACTGGCCGGCACCGCTCCGTACGATCCGCCGGCGACCGAACGCGAGACCGGCAAGTAGGTGCCGTAACCCGTGAGTTGAACCAGGAACGTCTGGACGGCCCGGCTCCGGGCCTTGATCCGCATCCCGTAGTCCAGGTAAAGTTCAAACGGATTGGTGGCAAAAACAACATCTCCCAACCGGACGACATGGACCTCGATGGGCATCTTCGGCTGGACCTTTTCCAGCTCAAACCGCTCTTTGACACTTTTCCCCCGTTTCATTAACGAGTGTGTCATGGTGATATCAATATACCACCGCGGATTTTGCTTGCTCCCGGGGTTTTCCCGGATTTCCGCCAGCAATTGGTCATACTTCTTTTGGTGTTCCGCTGCTTCTTTCAGGGCGTTGTCCACATCCTTATGACCAATAAGCCTGCGCGAGAGTTCCACCACCTCTGTCCGGTGGACAAACGCGGGGGTCCATTCAATCTGGTCTTTCATATAGGGATAAACAGAACTCACCGCGCCGGCGATGCTTTGGGCGATTTGTTTCCGGCGTCCGCTGCTGCCTCTTCCGGTTTGATCGGCCCCCATAAGCCGCTGCATCCGGTCTTCCGCTTTGCTCCCGATCATCACATGCGGCGACTGGTCGCCGGCAGCGCTGCATTGGGGTAAAATAAACAGGTTTTTACCAAGCCGTTCGCGTACCTCCAGGCGGACATCATGCCAGTAATCCGCGCTGACCCGGTATTCGCTTTCGCTAACCTGTGACGGACAGGCCACGTTGATCGCGATCCCGGTCAGCTCCCTGTCTTTGTTCCAGGTGTACAGCAAATTCACCGAATGGTCTTCGTACCCTTCAATATGGCTGAAATCTTCCTTGCCCGTGTTTCCGTACATCTGCGATTTACCCGAAAAATAGACCGCCAGACGGTTTTGCCCGACCACCGCATGACCCAACCCGTAGCTGATGCCGCCGGGTTTCCGGCTGTTCCACGCCTGGATGGCCGCCTTTGCCGCACGTTCGGAAACAAACTCCAGACAGGCTAACGGGCTCATGGCATCCAGTTCCACCCCATAAATACGCCTGGAATCAGGGGCATCACTGCAATACGGAGCCGAATGGGTATGGGTCGCGTTCACCATAATTTGTTCCGGACTGATTTCAGGGACTGATGCCGTGACAATCTCCCTGACCTTGTCCCGTAAATGATCGTCAATTTTCACCAGGTCCAGGCTGATCAGTACCGCTTTCTCAGATGATGCGCCGGCACCTGATTCTATGGCCAGCGCCGTTGCCGTCACCAAATCCATCACGCCTTCCGATACGCGCGCATGAAACTGCCCGGCCAGTAACACCGGTTTATCCGGGGTAATATCTGCAGAAGCCCAGCCAATCAATAAATGACCTGCCTGACCGCTCGTTCCGGCTTGTCCGTTCCTGTCGTCTCCCGGAAGGTTTGAAGCGCAAACCATCACCGGGAAAAGCAATGCCAGTAAAATTCCAAAGTGTCTCATTGTGTTCTCTTTTTGATGATCTTGGTAAAATTACACTCCCGGGGCGTGTAAAAAAACGACTGGCTTTTCAAATTGTGACACTCCATTTGCATTTCCGTTTGCCCGGATCCCGCAAAACACAATTAATTGGATTAACAATGAGGATATCTCAATTTGCCACTTTGAACTTCACCGCCTTTTCATCTTCAAGGAATGTCCCCGCTTTGTCTTTAACTTTTGAGGTGACAACGATTTTGTATTCTTCGCCGTTCTTAAGAGCCTGTTTCGGTAAAAATGTGAATTTTGTCCCTTTACGTGATACGCCCCATGTGCCTGCTACTTCGCTGTCGTCCTTCAGGTTTATGACTTTGATCGCCTGATCTTCAAGTACGGACTTTTCATCAATGACCGGCGCAAAATGGACAACGATTTCAGAAGAAGGATCCACATTCTCCGCGCTGTCGCGGGGGGAGACCATAAGCGCCACAGGGGGGAGCTTGTCTTTCACTTTAAGGTATCTGTCAAAAAAATCAATAACGAGTTGATACCGGTCAACCCCTGATTTTTTGTCATATCCCCATGACTGCATGTGCCCAAGGCCTTGCTGGTAAAGATAGATATAGTTTACGTCGAGTTCCTCCAGCCTGTTTACAAATCTGACCGTGCCTTCCTGTGTGATGACATCGCGGTCGTGTTCGCCACATGCAAGTATCGTGGGAGCATAATCGGGGGTAATGTATTCCGGCTCAAACAGGCCCATTCCCATTCCCTGCCACCCGCAGGCAAGCTTTGAAGGATATCCCTGCCAGGGTTGAGGTTCAGGACTGCCTTCCGGAAAACCTGCGAATTTCTTGCTCTCCGTTCCCGTCGCGTTATGTGGATCAGAAAGGCGGGTAACGGCATATTGTCCTTTGGAAATTCCGTACATCCCCATATACCCGCCATCAATATGATATTTCTCCGCATTTTTGTTAAGGTAGCGCAGAGCCGCGCTGTAACATGCCAGTCCGTTCCAGTGGTCAAGTGTAAACTCACCGAAATGCCAGTAAGCAACGGTAGCGGTATTGAAACAATGTCCCATCACGACATAGACGTACCCTCTCATCTGGAACCAGGGCACATGCACCTCTGAGGACGGCTCGGTATGCGCATTTCTGAGTTGTGAAGTCTCTGAATAAATAAATGCAGGCAATTTCTTCTTCGTCCGGGAGGGATAAATGATATCCATACGGATGGTATAGTCGAAAGGCTTGCCATTCCTGTCCTTCAATTCGGACGGATCTGAAACAGGTTTTGCTTCGGGGGCTTTTGGATTCCCCACCACTCCCCGGTTATATTGCTGCATCACCCGATCCAGCGATCCGTAAGCCCCGTGTTTATCGATTTCCCAAAAAACAAGGTCATTTGCAACGCGATAACCCTCCGGCAGGACATAGCATCTGTATTCCTTCGGAACAAGGTTGATCTCTTTTAAAAGTGATTCGGTCTTATACCCGAAAACCGCGCTGTAAATGTCATTGATATCATTGTCGATGTAAGGGGAAGTTGCCTTGTCGTCGTTACCCAGATCAAGGGTGATAACGATGAATTTTTGACTGATATAGTCGCTTAGAATGGACAGGTCGCTTTCCGTCCCGATACGTTCCCAGGCGGCGTTCCTGATGTAAACAATGACATTCTTTCCCTCCGGACCGGTGGCCTTATCCTCCTTGTAATAGATATTAAGGGGTACTTCCCTGTGAAGGGTTTTACATTTCCACGATACCGATTTTCTAAGATAGGGTTTCAATCCTGACAAGTCGTCCTTAGGGATACACGATCCAAGACTGGGAATCAACATGAAAAGGATCGTCGAATATTTTAATAAACTTTTCATCGGCTTCGAATCATTGAATGAATAATCTGAACTGGAATTAGTCTTTTATACACCGTATATGATATCCGAATTTCTTTCTCCCTTCCAAACGATTTCTACTCGCTGTATCATAATTGATGCCATGATAATAAGCCGTCTCCTCGGTAGCAGATGTCGATGACCACCATCCTCCTCCGCCATAGCCCCCATGAGAGCATTCCAGGTCATAGCCCCGGAAATAGGCCACCGGAAGATTTTTGAAGAGACTTTCATTCAGGCTTTTTGTTTGGGGAGGTATTTTAGCAGAAGTCTTTACGGGAGACAGTTTTTCGCCGGCCAGGAACGTTAACAATTCAATCCACTCTGATTCCGAAGGCACATGCCACCCCACCGGGCAAACGCCACGCGGATCTGCGATAACGTACCAGTTGTAAATTAGTCCCAAATCTTCTACCGTGGCCGGATCGTTGCCCACACCGCTGTAAGCGCCGCTTGTCAGAACATTCCATTGCTTTTGCTCTTTTATGCACGGAATTATATCTCCGTTACGGAAATGGGTTACTTTCAGATTTTCAGCCATCCAGACCTGCGTGCCGATCTGTATCGTTTGGTATTCATTTCCGTCATAGTCCCTTAACATTTCCTGTCCTTTGACCCCCATAACCAATACAACAGACAGAAATATCAATAAAATGGAATGC
>CAZANK010000343.1:0-4459 GCA_964486235.1 uncultured Prolixibacteraceae bacterium
ATACATCCGGATTGAAATCCACCAGGTCCTGTTCGCAAATCTTCATGTTCTTCCGGATCGTACGGATATTCATCAGAACCGGAATGAAACCCATAAAGGCCATTTCACGGTAATGCTTCACCAGTTGCATCCCTGCATCTTCCATCAAATCGCCGCCAAATCCCCTAACGACCGCTTCCGGATCCAAACGGGTCAGTTCCCTGATCAGGTTGGATGCGTGAAGATCCCCTGAAGCCTCTCCGGCAATAAAATAATACTTCATAAAAAGGTTATATGGTTGACGCTCAAAGCCTCCTGATACTTCTCAAAATTTCCAGTTTTTCATCTGGTTGCAGGTCTCGTGACAGGTCATGTCCACACGGACAGGTACCACGGCAACCATCTGGTTTTCGAGCGCATAAAGATCCGTGCCGGGAGTGCCGGGTTCAAAGTTCTCAAAAGACCCCGCCAGCCAGAAATAATCGCGCTGATGGGGGTCCGTCCTCCGTTCCACCTCTTCGACCCATTTCCCCGCGGTTTGCCGGCACACTTCGATTCCCATTATCTCTCCCCGGGGAATGTTCACGTTCAAACAGGTGTAGGGAGGCAAACCATTCTCCGCGACCGACTGAAATACGCGGGCCGTCCACATTTTGGCCTTTGTAAAATCAGCATCCGGATCAAAATCACAAAGTGAAAACCCGATGGAAGGCACCCCATGCAGGCAGCCTTCAATCGCGGCGCCCATTGTACCCGAATAAACCACGCTGACCGACGAATTGGAACCATGATTAATGCCTGATACCACAAAATCAGGATGCTTTTCAAGCAAATGGTTAAACGCCACCTTCACACAATCGACCGGTGTACCGTTGCACTGATAGAGTACATAACCGGTCTCACTCTCCATTTTCGTTATCCGGATAGGCGCATCCACGGTGATGGCACTGGACATGCCCGACATCGCCCTTTCGGGAGCGATCACAACGACATCTCCAAAAAGACGCATCACTTCGGTCAATTCTTTCAATCCTTTTGCGTAAACGCCATCGTCATTGCTGATGAGGATCAGGGGGCGGTCTTCCATGTTCTTTTCTTTTGGGAAACAAAGATAATCGAAACACTCGAACGGCCATCTCATTTTCGAGGAATGATGACAGAGGAACTGTCCTCGTTCAAAAACAAGATCAAACTGGTTTGCACGCGATGGTTTCTTCGGAATAGTGCGGAGTCCGTTCGGGTAACCGACTGCGTTCTTAACTCGCCCGTTGCAAATCCGGAAGGTTGGTTACTCGTTGGAGAACTTGTCGAATTGTTCCTGGATGTTCACCGATTCGGATGTGCCGGAATGAATGAAGGTCCGGTAACGTAACCTGACCACTTGTCCTTTTTTGAGCCTGGTATTTTCGCCGTTTTCGGGCCACCACATCGGGGTTGGCGAGATAAACCCGTAGTCGCGGGTAAACCACTTCGAAGGATACCACTCGTTGGACGGGTGTTGCAGGATGGCAATCCCTTCGGGTTTGCCATTCCGGGTACCATAGCAATCCATCCAGGGTGAGGGCTTTCCGAAAGTGGCCTTTTCCCCGGCCTGACCTTCCGCGTTGATCATCGTTCCGCCGTTCACTGTGGCCAGATCGGGGTCAATCCGGGCACTGAAGAGGGAATGATTGGTTTTTTCAATCACCACGTCGGTCAGCATTTCCATTTCGATGGCGAAGTCGATCTGGTACAACTCGTCAGAGGGCGCAGTGATGACGATGGTGCGGACATCTTTAACCGGTGCCGGCGCACCCGGGCGCTTCCAGATGCACTGGTCGGTGATGACCACCCTGTCGGCGCCCGACTCCACGATTTCCGGTCCAAGCGAGACAATCTGTCCCCTTTCAAGGCCTTCCTGCCAGTAATTTCCGCCGTTCACCCGGTCGCACCCGAAAAACAGCGAACTGTGGTGCGGGTAAGTCCCGTTGCGCATGGAAGTCACGCCGGCTCCCGAAGGGCCGTTAACCGGAAAGAAGAATGGGTATTTTTCATCACCTGCAAAAATATACCGGGTAAAAAACCGGCTTCCGATATACACGTCAATCCGGGACCCGATTTTCTGCGCGTTTACCTGAAGTTGCGCCTGCACAACCTGAAAACACGCCAACAGCATCATGATGGTCACCAGTAAGCTTATTTTTCGTCTATTCATTTTCATCCGTCAATTCATGGATCAATAATCAGGGTACGGTTTTCATGGTCACCCTACCCGCAAATATAAAGACAGGCGCCTGTGTTTTCCAGTATTATCATTGCAGTCTCATATACTCTTATTGCAACTTCAACGCGGAAAAGGGATTTTCAGGTTCCTCTCCCCGACGATTCAGGAACCGGGCACAGCAAGCCATCGTCAGACCGGGACATTGACACTGCATCCCGGTGACACACAATTTTTTCCGGCGGTTTCGCGTCTTTTATTATCTTTGCATAAAAACGTCTCCGGCCTGAAACGGCCGGGAAAAAGACGGGCGTACAAAAAAGGACACCTTCCCGTAAGAAGGTTCAGTATTCCGGGAACCGGTTAATTCATAAAAGAAAGGTTATGCCCCTGAAGATCATGCATGAACAGCTCAACTTGAACGGCGGCAAGTCTGTGACGGTGAAGTGGGATGATTTTGAGCATTTCTCATTCCCCTGGCACTTTCATCCCGAATACGAACTGGTGTATGTGATTCAAAGTTTTGGAAAACGTTTTGTGGCCGACCATGTGGGATCCTTCCAGGCCGGCGACCTGGTATTGCTTGGTTCCAACCTCCCTCATTTCTGGAAAAATGACCACGTATTTTACGAGGGGAACAGCGAATTCCGGGTGAATGCGATCGTGATCCATTTTCCGCCGGATTTCTTCCGTTATTCCATTGAGGCTTACCCGGAGTTCCAGCCCATCCGGAACCTGCTGGCCCGCGCGAAAAGGGGGATCAGTTTCGGGCGTGAGGTGTCGGACAAGCTATCGGCCTCCCTGAAGAAAACCTTGAACGCGAGCGGACTTGAGCGTACGCTCCTTTTCATACGGGCACTGGACCGGCTTGCCCGTGAACCTGATTACCGGCTACTGGCAAGCGAATCATACCGGCAGGAAATTCAGGACTGGTCGAACGACCGGTTGTCCAAGGCCATGCACCTGATCAACGCCGGTTACCGCGATCAGATCACACTCAACAAGGTTGCCGGCCACATCGGCATGAACCCGTCTGCCTTTAGCAGGTATTTCAAGGAAAAAACCAGCAAATCTTTTTCGGGCTTTGTCAATGAAATGCGGGTCGGGTATGCCTGCAAGCTGATTCAGGAAGGGAATCACAACATTTCCCAGATCTGTTATGAGAGTGGCTTTAACAACCTTTCCAATTTTAACCGGCAATTCAAGAAGACGACCCGCATGACGCCTTTGGAATACCGGGAGCAGTTTCACCACTCTTCGGTTTACTGACTGAATGGTTGACCTGAAAGTATTACGCCATCGCCTGTACTGACAGCAATTCCACCTGTTCCCGTCCTGCTTCAATGGCCTGCATGTTCATCGGGATCAGTTTATGATGACGTTCCGGCAACGATTTTTCCAAACCCTTCCGGACACTTTCCAGTTGTACCACCGGCTTTGCCTTTAGATAAGCCCCCAAAACGACCATGTTAAACGTTTTGATGTTACCCATCTCCGCGGCAATCCGGGTCCCTTCTATGCGGTAGATCTGAATATCGCTCCGGGTGGGCGGGTGAACGATCCCGTTGGAGTCGTACAGCAAGACACCTCCCGGTTTCACCTTACTTTCAAATTTATCCATCGACTGCTGGTTCAGAATGATGGCTGTGTCAAATTCGTGCAGGATGGGAGAACTGATCCGGTCATCGCTCAGGATCACGGTGACATTGGCTGTTCCGCCACGCATCTCGGGACCGTACGACGGAAACCAGGTCACTTCCTTTCCTTGCATCACCCCGGAATAGGCCAGTATCTTCCCCATCGAAAGAACCCCTTGTCCGCCAAATCCGGCTATAATCATCTCTTCGGTCATGATCTTCGTTTTAGTATTTTTTTTGATAGCCTTCGGGTGCATCCCGCTCACTGTCTTTCAGATCGCCCGGCTTATAGAACGGGAACATATTCTCTTCCATCCACCGGTTCGCTTCAACAGGCGTACAGCGCCAACCGGAATTGCAGGTCGACACCACTTCCACGAACGACGTGCCTTTTTTCTCCATCACATTTAGGAAGGCTTTCTTAATCGCTTTTTTACACCTCTTCACCGACGCAGCAGTATGCACCGACTGCCGGGTCACATAAGAGGTGCCGGGCAACTGGGCGATCAGTTCGGTGATCCTCAACGGATACCCGTTTCGTTCCACTTCCCGCCCGTTGGGTGTGGTCGATGTCACCTGCCCGAGCAACGTGGTGGGCGCCATCTGTCCACCAGTCATCCCGTAAATGGCGTTGTTAATAAAA
>CAZANK010000344.1:0-4446 GCA_964486235.1 uncultured Prolixibacteraceae bacterium
ACGGTAAAGGGGAACTCGCTTTTCGTGGCTCGTTTCCTTCGGATGCGTTCAGTTTCATGAATTAATTAATTCCTGACGGAATTGGTATGAAACTGACATGCACCCCGTTGACCTAATCCGGAACAGCTCAATGTGGTACGCCAAAAATTTAAGTTTAACGGCGTGCCAGATAGGTCCTTCGTTTATCGAAGGATGCCAAAATAAGTCCGAAAGGCATCGGCGCTTTTCCATGAATTCTTCATTCGACATTTATGAAATGGTTACTAACCTGATTATCGAACGCCTTGAAAAAGGAGTTGTCCCGTGGCAGATGCCCTGGAAAGCTGAAACAGGCTTACCGCAAAACATGGTTTATAAAAAAGTTTACCGAGGTTTCAATTTCTGGTTCCTGCTTACAGTCGCTGATAAATTTGGTTCCCCGTTTTTTCTCACCTTCAACCAGGTAAAAGAACTGGGCGGACATGTACTGAAAGGTGAAAAAGGGTTTCCTGTCGTATTCTGGAAGCTTCTGGATATGGAAGAAAAAGACGGCAGTATCGACCAGGTCCCGTTTCTGAGGTATTACACGGTTTTCAACCTGAAACAGACCGAAGGCATCGATGAAAGCAAAATCCCTTCTACCGAAGCTCATGATCACTATTTTGACCCGATTGCTCAGGCCGAGCAGTTGATCGAGTTCTGGTCTGATTGTCCTGAAATCCGGTTGAACCAGTCTCACGCTTTTTATTCACCATCTGAAGACTATATCGGGATGCCCAATCCACGGACTTTCTTCCGGGACGAACAGTTTTACAGCGTTTTGTACCACGAAGCTTGTCACGGATGCGGGCATAGCAGCCGAACCGGAAGACATGAAAAGTTGCTAAATCACAAGTTCGGTTCCCAGGATATTGAAGAACTCGTAGCCGAGATGGGAGCAGCTTACTTATGTTACATAACCGGTATCCAGAATGCCACCATTGACAACAGTGCAGCCTACATTAAAAGCTGGATTGGCAAATTCAAGGAAGATAAAAAGATGTTGCTTATGGCGTCATCGATGGCTCAAAAGTCAGTGGATTACATCCTGGATCATCAGGTCAGTCCAAACCGACCAGCAGGAGCCCAAAAGGTTGGACAAATGGCGGAGGCAGTTTAGCCTTCGCCTTTTTTTATCTCCAAAATTCATAGTTAATCATGATTAAAAATTCAAAAGATGGAACAGTTAAGAAGTTTTTCCCAGTATATCCTGCAAATCGGTTACAAATACGGAGTGAATTCCGTATTTGACGATTTTCTGGAAATGGTGATTTGCTCCTTGTCAATAGGAGCCAAAGAAGATCGCTACCATGAAATTGTCCGAAACTATGAAAAGCCGGATGCCTACCTGATGGCTGAAGCATTCGGATCATTGGTCATAGAGATGGATAATAATGGTGAAGGTTTAAAAGATTGTTTTGGTGACTTTTACATGGAATGCCTCAGCCACGGGCATAATGGACAATTCTTTACCCCGGAACCGATTTGTGAAATGATGGCAAGGATACTAAACCCGGCGGGTTTTGGGGAACGGGTGGCCGATTGTTGTTGCGGGTCAGGCAGGATGCTGCTGGCCGCAGCAAAGATAAAGCGAAATTCCTTGTTCTTCGGGGCTGATGTTGACCGAACCTGTGCGATGATGTGCGTAATTAACCTTTGCCTGAACGGGCTTCTGGGAGAAGTTTGCTGGATGGATACGCTAATGAACCGCTTTTATGCAGGATGGCGAATCGAACTTCACCCGGAGCATGGAGTGCCGTACATCAGGGAAATATCAGAAACCGAAAGTTATATGGTTCTGAAACTACCGGAAAAGAAGCCGGAAATCATTTCCAAACAGCAACCTGTAACCGGAGCGTCTCAGCAGTTGTTGTTTGAATTCTAGGGGCAGATAAAAGCCCCTTTTTTGTTCGTTTCAGCACTTTGAAAGGTAAAACCACTCCATTTAAAATCCCCGCAAAGTTATTGATCGCTCCACGGAAAAGTCAAGGGCGACCCCTTATTATTCCTTCCGCTTCGCCGCACTCCGTGTTCGGTCAGCTTTTTGCCCTGGCAAAAACCAGACATTCACCCTTGCCAAGAATCCGTGTAGCTCAATATCCGGTTCGCCGAAATTTTAACCGGCGTGCCAGATGCCATAAAAAAGCCACAGGGCAGTGGTAAAAAATCATGAATAATACAGCTAAAAAAGTTGAAGCTGAAAGTAAAGAACAACCTAAAGCTTCTTTAGAAGTAGTGAAGAAGGATGAAAAAGCGGTCATTGAAGTCCCCTCGCTCGAAAAACGCATCCAGAAAGTGGAAGACTTGAGCATGCTCATTGAAAAGTGGCGCAAGCTGACCGAAACCCGCCGTAACCTTCAGACGTTTTCGTTGGGCGCTGATGGGATGGGTGCAACCGTGTTCCTGCGGGATGCTTCCGGTAAAGAGTTTAAAACCTCCAATACCCCGGTTGTCTCAGCGGTGATGGACGAAATCAAAACCACCCTGGATGAAAAGGTCAAAGAGGTTGAAGATCAGATCAAGTTCTGAAAATGGGGAGGCGATGCCTCCCTATTTTTTTGGTCGTTCAAAGCAGTTAAATGTTTAGGCAATTCGTACGTTTTTTGGTAATTTTACCTGACTAATTAAAAACAATAACAATGTCAGGTGGACACTTTGACTATAATCAGTATAAAATTGGCTACATCGCCGATGAAATTCAGGCACAACTGGATAAGATGGGCAAAGAAATTCAGGAAAGTGAATTAATAGACACACCTGAATGGCACAAACAAAATCCGGAGAAAAAAATTTATCCGGTCTATCCTGATGAAATCGCTAAAGAATTTAAAAATGCCATCAATTCTTTGAGGATAGCGGAGATTTATGCACATCGTGTTGATTGGTATCTTTCAGGCGATGATGGTGAAGAAGATTTTATTAAAAGGCTGAAAGAAGATTTGGAAAAGATCAATAAAAATCAAAGCGGCGCTTAGAAAATTGTTGTTTTTATTTGCAAAGTTCTACGTTTTCCATAATAAATCGCAAATCAGATATGAAGTACTATAGTTGCTTTGTTACGTCTTTACTTCACCGGTATTTATCAAGCACCTGAGGAGACTTCCTAAATAACTAACGAATCGTTGTTGTTTATTTAATACATTTAGTTTATATTTGTTGATAATAAACAACATTGCATGAGAACAAAGAAGCAAATATTACTGCCGAAGTTTCAAAAAATACTGGAACAGATGGGCGAGAACATTAAGCTGGCCAGGAAACGGCGGAACCTGACAACCATTCAGGTTGCAGAACGGGCCGATATTAACCGATCCACGCTCTATCATATTGAAAGAGGGAACCCGAGTGTTGCCTTAGGGGCATATTTTAATGTTCTTCGGGTATTGGGCTTGCATGATGATTTCCTGAAGTTGGCGGCCGATGATGAATTTGGCAGAAAATTGCAGGATTTAAAGCTAATAGGAAAATAGATAATGGCAGATAAAACCGATATATGGGTGTATGCGGATTGGAGAGGTATGAAATCCCCAAAATGCATTGGAATTCTATCAGCACAGCAGGCAAAAGGACGGAAAGCATTCAGCTTTTCATACAATGCTGACTGGATTAACTCTCATGAACAAATGTTGCTTGATCCTGATATTTCGTGGTACAGCGGACAGCAATACCCAAACGGAAAGGAGAACTTTGGCGTATTTATGGATTCCATGCCTGACACATGGGGACGAACGTTGATGAAAAGACGTGCAGCAATGTATGCCAGAGCAGAAGACAGGCCTGTTCCTGTATTGTATGACATCGATTTTTTGCTGGGCGTACATGATTTGTGCAGGATGGGGGCACTTCGCTTCAAAAGAGAGCCCGATAGAGAATTTCTGGACAACGATCCGGTATCTCCAACGCCACCATGGGCAAGTGTTAGGGAATTGCAGCACAGTGCCGAGCTGGTAGAATCTGATGCAGATACCGTTGAAATAAAAAAATGGCTTGCTATACTGATGGCCCCTGGATCTTCACTTGGCGGGGCCAGGCCTAAAGCTAATATTTTGGACATGGATGGTCATCCTTGGATTGCCAAATTCCCTTCAAAAAATGATGTGGTAAACAAAGGTTCATGGGAATATCTCGCGTACCGGCTTGCTATTAATGCCGGCATTGAAATGGCGGAATCAAGGCTCGAACATGTCAACGGAAAATACGATACTTTTTTTACGAAACGATTTGACAGGGATAAGCAAGAGCGAATTCATTTTGCTTCCGCCATGACTATGACAGGCAGAAACGAAGAACTCATCAGGGATGAGACCCCTTCATATTTGGATATTGTTGAGTTTATCCAGTTCTCAGGGGCACATGTGGATGAAGATTTGAAGCAGCTTTGGAGAAGGATCGTTTTCAATATATTGATATCCAATACGGATGATCACC
>CAZANK010000345.1:0-4408 GCA_964486235.1 uncultured Prolixibacteraceae bacterium
TGATATCCATGCGCTGGGTATCGCGAACACAGAAGATGGGATGACATGGGGGTTTAACGCGGCAAGGGCCAGACAGCCTGAAATACCGGCAGGCAATCAATGGAGAAACATTTCAGAAAAAACTGAATACAGTGCCTGGTGCCTGACAAAAGACGGGATATGGGAAACCTTGTCCAATTTTCAGGAACCGGCTGACTTCGGCGACCTGGTATTTGGAAACCCTGCGATTGCTGTTAAGAACATACGCTTTAAAAATGCGAGTTTTGTTTTTGGAGGGAACAAGGTTCCACCATCAAATGTTGGTCTGAATCCATTGGAAATACAATTCGAAAAATCTGTTACGAAAGATGAAGGATTCGTCCTTTGTCTGAAAACCACTTCCCGAAGCGGAAGGGTCTGGAAAGCAGAACGGGAAATAGAAACAGATCGTTTGAATTCCTTCCATTCCGGTTATTATATCAATGAGAACGATGAATCGCGGCTGGACATCGAAATACGCGGGGGCAATACAAATACCTTAATTTACCGGACTGCCTGGATGTTAACTGTTCCGCCTTTTATTGACTTCGATCTTTCTTCTCTCTATTTACGCGAAGGAAATGATTACAGTCCGGTTTCATACCGCCTTCTTGCCGACCAGCAAACATTGGATCATTCATCTCTGGAGATCGGTCTTTACCATGAAGAAAAGAAACTGATCTGCAAAAAAATAATTTCAATTCCGGAGAAAACAGGCGACTTTCAACAGGTGTTCAATACCGATAGCCTCAGGGCTTTGCCTGGCGGGAATTATTATTTTCAAAATATACTGAAAGATACCGACAGCCCGGACACGATTTCTGCATTTATCCAGCCTTTTACAAAATTTGAACTGACCCCGGAAAATCATTTCAGTGCGTTTGAAGGTCCCTATCGGTATGGCGGAATGGAAGGAAATGCCATCCAGATTCATTTTCCAAACAGACAAAAATATATTTTTTGGGAAAAAGCAAGCAATGTACCGTGGTGGGATGTCGATCAGGTGGCTTTAACGTATGAGTTTGTTGAATCGAATGGTTTCACGACCCAGGGATGTACTGAAGCCATGCAGGACCGTGAACGTCGCTTTTCAAAAGTAGAAATCACCGAAAACACTCCCGCCCGTAAAGTTATACACTGGCGCTATGCCCTGACTGATGCCCATTACCGGATACATCAGAACGAATGGGTCGATGAATACTACCGGTTTTACCCTGACGGCGTTGGCGTGCGGGAAGTTAATCTTTGGGCAAATGGCAATGAAATCCATGAATTTTTTGAAATTATCCCGGTGAACCCGCCTGCCATGCAGGAGAAAGACATGTTTGACGGATATGTCGCCAGGTTAAGCAACCTGTCGGGAAAAAGCCTGACAACTGAAGATTTTAACCGGGAAGGTCAGAAATTTCATGATGATTTTTTAAAAAGCAGCGAGGACTTGTTAATTGAACTAAACCTGAAAAACCGGATGCATCCGTTTGCTGTTTTCTCTTACCGTGATTCTGTTTGTCCCGGGGTAAGCGCTAAAACAATCACTCTTTGCAACCCAAGAGAATACAGCCTGTCCAGTCACAGGGGGCATTGGCCGGCCTCCCAATTTGCCATCGATGGCTACAACCTGATCGGTAACCACAGGCCATCACATGGGAATATCGGGTCCATAAAAAGTGAAGTTGGTCCCCTGAAAAATCCCAACCGCTTTGCCGTTTTATTGGGAATCGCCCCTGCCGGTTCTGATGACGGGCAACAACACGGTTATTCCTGGCTTAACCCCGGAAAAATAACCTGTAAAACCTCATCGGTCAGTTTTCAAAAGTATGATATGAATCAGAGAGCTTATTTGCTGACTGTTTCCGGTTATCATAAGGAAATCAGGATGACGATAAAGCCGATTAACAACGCGGTTAAGAATCCGGTATTTATTCTAAACGGGGTCAGGTCAGAAGAATTGAAAGCAGTTTCCCTGAACGGCAAAACACTTGGTAAAAATGAATTCAAAACAGGGAACAACCAGAGCGGCCAATGTATTTTATTCATCGACAGAACCATAACCAAAGATCAGCATCTTTCACTAAAACTCTGACTAATGGGCACATTAAAAGGGAAAACGGCACTTGTGACCGGTACATCACAGGGAATAGGAGCGGCCATTGCAAATAACCTGATTCAATCGGGTTGTCATGTCTGCCTGCATTATTTCCATTCAGAAGAAGAGCCGGAGCGTTTGAAAAAAATAGCGTTGGAGAAACAACAAAAAGCAATTTGCCTTCAGGCTGACCTGACCTGCAGCGAACAGGCTGTTTCCTGTATACAGAGAGCTGTCAGTGAATTGGGGACTTTTGATATTCTGGTCAACAATTCCGGCGCTCTGGTCGAAAGACGCTTTATTGGACAATTGGACCTGGCATACTGGCAAAAACTGATCGATATCAATATGACGACAATGATGCTTGTCACAAAAGAAATCATTCCCCATCTCAATACCGAACAGGGAGCAAGCATCGTCAATATTGCATCGCTTGCCGGCCGAAAGGGGGGCCATCCCGGTTCGCTGGTTTATTCAATGACAAAAGGAGCGGTACTGACCTGGACAAGGGCCTTATCGGCAGAACTGGGCCCTAAAGGGATACGGGTCAATGCAGTGGCGCCGGGATTTATCGAGGGGACACGGTTTCACCAGGAGCTTACCACGCGTGAATCTGCGATGAAGACAATAGAAGGAATCCCCTTGGGACGTTCAGGCAATCCCGAAGATGTAGCACGGACAGTGGCTTTCCTGGCATCAGAATATGACGGATTTATCACAGGCAGTACCATCGATATCAACGGTGGCGTTTACTGTTCCTGAAATTTGAAAACGCACCTGTAGTGCAACAATTGCTCAAACCAAGGACCGGGATGAATAGTTACGCCAATCGTTTGAAATGAAAAAAAGTACCTTTTCGGGAGACATAAACAACAAAACCCGCACATCAAAGATGCGCTGGGTGATGATTAGCTTTGCATTGGCAGCGACCATCCTGAATTATTTACACCGCCTGTCGTTTAATTACCTTGCGGCCAATGATTATTTAAGAGAGCTGATTCCTGATGATGCATTTGGGTATATTGCCACCTGTTTTTTTATTGCCTATCTGATTTCCAATGCCGTTTCGGGATTTATCATCGATAAGTTAGGTACACGGATTGGATATTCAATATGTATGGCTTTCTGGACCACCGCTGGTATTTTACATGCCATTGCCCGGTCACCATTTCAGTTTGGCTTATTCCGCTTTTTGCTTGGTATTGGTGAAGCGGGAAACTGGCCTGCGGCCATCAAACTGACCAGCGAGTGGTTCCCGCCTGAAGAACGCTCTACCGCTTCCGGCATTTTCAACAGCGGTGCTGCAGCCGGGGCGGTCATTGCACCCATTCTTATTGCCTGGCTGGGTACGAATTACGGGTGGCAAATGACCTTTATTGTTATCGGTGTGCTGGGGTATCTGTGGCTGGCAGCATTCTGGTTTATCTATTATACGCCGGACAAATCGGTAAAAGAATCAAAAGCCCGAATTGTCCCTCCTGGCAAGTTATTGAAAAACAAATTTGTATTTAATCTTATTTTGTCTAAGATATTTATCGACCCGGTATGGTATTTTATCACTTTCTGGATCGGAAGGTACCTGGCCGATTCACACGGATGGGATTTGGCGAAAATCGGATGGTTTGCGATGTTCCCGTTTATTATCGCCGACTTTGGAAATATACTGGGCGGCTTGTTTACGCAAATGATCATCAAGAAAGGGGTGCCGATACCAAAGGCGAGAAAAATCGGCGCCGGCCTTTTTGGGTCAATCATGGCGCTTTCATTATTGCTTGGACCGTTTTTGATTGAAGGTCCCTTTTCGGCGCTTGTTGTTCTTGCTCTGGCCGGATTTGGATACGCTTCACTTTCAGCCAACATGCTGGCATTTCCCGCCGATGTGGTCCCATTAAGCGCCACGGCTTCCGTTTGGGGGATAGCCAGCGTGGGTTCCGGTTTGGGTGGAGCAATTTTCCAATCCTTGTCGGGGCTTGCGGTTAAAAACCTTTCGACGAAATTTGGCTACTCAGTTGCTTACAATGCTGTATTTTTTGGTTACGGACTGATGGCCCTGATTGGCGTTGTTATTCTGATTTTTATGACGGGGCCGCTCGTTCGCAATCAAGAGTTACATGAATATGCAGAGAATGAAAGTCCATACGGGCGAAAGCCTCATCCAACCCGGAAATGATTATTGGAATGAAAACCCTGGCTATGCGAATTGGAGCGAAGCGAATCCCATTTGACCTTAAAAAGTAAATTATTTACAAATGAAACGAGCCATGAGAGCTTTACCTCTCACACAAGTGAATGATTATTTTGGCG
>CAZANK010000346.1:0-4407 GCA_964486235.1 uncultured Prolixibacteraceae bacterium
GCACCTCGAGCGGCAGGCGCAGCAGCACATAGCTCGCTTCCCTGACGCCGGCATTCCGGAATGCGGCGTGGATGGAGTTGGCCAGGCTCTCGTTGCTTCGTGGTGATTTGACGACGGCTGCTTTTTACGCGCAAAAGGTACTGCAGGCCGACGCGGGCAACCTGGAAGCGGGCAAGCTGATGGCCGTGATCTGCAGAAAGGAAGGAAACATCCCGTCAGCACAGGAACATCTCACCAAAATCAGACAGTCCGTCCGGTTAAACCCGGTGGCGAACTTCGAGGCCCTGCTTTTGCAGGACGATGAAAATGCCGGGCAGAACTTTCAGGATCAGATTAAAAGCGAGCTTCGGCACGAAACGTATCTTGAAATGGCCGGCTGGTATGAAGGTATCGGGTGTACAAAGGAAGCAGCGAGGATACTGAAAATGGCTGCTGCCAATCCCCTGGCCTGTCTCCGCCTGGCATACCTGAGCGCCCGGGAAGGCGATCAACCCCGGTCGGACGAATACCTCGACAAGGCAGTTCGCATCTCGCCTGATTTTGTTTTTCCTTTTCGGGCGGAAGACAAGGTCATGCTGGAGTGGGCCATGGATCAGTCGGATCATTGGGTGCTGCGCTATTACAGCGCTCTCCTTGACCTGAATCTGGGAAACAGGGAGATTGCCCGGGAACTGTTCCGTGCGTGCGGTGATTCGCCCGACTATCCTTATTTCTATGTGGCGCGGACCGCAGTCTTAGGCAATGAGCCGGGTTATGATGCGGAGCAGGATATCCTGAAGGCAAAGGGGCTGGCAGAAGATGACTGGCGGATCGCTGTGCGACTGATCAGTCGTTTTCTTTCGCAGGGCAGGCCGGAAGAAGCCCTTGTCCTGGTCAAAGCTTCGGTGGCGAAGTTCCCCGAAAACAATACCCTGAAATATGAATATGCCAAATGCCTCATGGCTGTCGGAGAATACGCCCGGGCCAGGGAAATGCTGGCAAAAACGGTGATCCTTCCCAGCGAAGGAGCCCGCTATGGGCGGACTACCTATCGCCAGGCCTGCATCATGGAAGGTATCCGCTCCTGCAAGGAAAGAAAATTCAGCGGGGCCATCCGGCTTGCGGGACTGGCGCGCCTCTGGCCGGAGAACCTGGGCGCCGGAAGGCCTGACAACGCCGACGAACGGATTGAAGATTTCCTGGAAGCCATTTGCCGCGAGAAGAAAGGGGATCGAAAGATGGCGTCGGAATTATTTCAACGAACAGCCGATGCGGCAACAAATCAGGGCCGGGAATTCAATGCTTCCGGCTGTTTGTCGCTGATGGCCTTGCATCGTCTGGGAAGAAATGATAGATTCACGGTGTATAAAGAACGGTGGGAACGTCATGCGCCGGACAGTCCGTTGCTGAAATGGTTCACCTTGATGGTCGATCGCGAGGCGGATGAGGCTGCCCGGGCAGCGAAGCGGATCAATACCCGCGAGGGAGGGACCCCCTGGGACCCGCGGTACGCGGATCCGGAATTTGAATTGGTGAAAGAACTTATAAAACTAACAATATCCGAATGATGAAGTACTCTTTTCCTTTTATTTGTCTGTTTTTGATCATCCAGGGATGTCTTTCTGACGGACGCCGGTATGATGGTGAAAGTCCGTATGTATCGTTTGCTCCCGACGGCATTCCTTTTTTGGTGGCCGGTTCGGCCTGGGATGTGGATATGCGCGGAAATCACAGGGCTGTTGTCCAGGTGAAAGAGGCGCCTCAAAATGCCGTGAAGGTCGTTTTACCCTGGCGCCGCCCGGACTTGCGCCCCGAAACCAAGAAGATCGTGGTGACCGATGCGGCAACGGGAGAGGAAATCGGGAATGTGGCCGTTCCGGAGTTTTCGTCGGAATCGGGCACCATCATTTTTCAGCCTAAAACGGTTCCGGGCGATTATCACGTTTACTACCTTCCTTACAGCTTCCGGAAAGGGTGGGACGATGCCCGTTACGGGAAACCGTGGAATGATTACCTTCCGCCCGAATATGAAGCGCGGCAGGGCTGGCTTGACAGCGTAAAGAATGACGCCGGTTCGCTCCCGCTTGCCAAGGTGCGGTGTTTTGAGAGCCGCTCCCGGTTTGATTTCTTGACGTCCATGGGGCTTATTGCCACTCAGAAAGAAGTAGAAAGTTTAAAGGCTGAGGCGACGGGCGACTTTCTGACCTTTCCTGAAGACCGGGCATTTCCTGTCAGGCTCACCACCATCCCTGTGCGGTGGGTTGAAAAAGGCCCTTCCTCCGAATTTGAAGGAACAGCCCGCCCGAACGAGTACTATACCTGGCAGACCGGGATCTGGGCTGTCAACAAAGGTCTGGAAAATATAGCCTGGTCGTGCACCGATTTTGTGCATGAATCCGGAAAGGTAACGATCAGCAAAAAGGACGTAACCTGCTTTAATCTGGAAGGGACCAACTGGGATGGAAAGCCGGTGACTTTTGATGTCCATGTTCCCCAGGGGAAAGTGCAGGCGCTTTGGTTTGGGATGCAAATCCCCGACAATGCCAAATCCGGATGGTATGAAGGTGAAATAACCCTTGCTTCCAAAAACTGTTCTCCCGCACAGGTAAAGGTGAGGATACATGTTGGCGGGGACCGGCTTGCCGACAAAGGCGACGGCGACCTGTGGCGCCACAGCCGCCTGCGGTGGCTGAACTCCACCATCGGAACCGACAGTCTGCCGGTGGAACCTTACCAAAAAATGCACCTGAACGATTCGGTGATCATCGCGACAGGCAAGGAAGTCATGATCGGGCAGAACGGGTTGGTCCGTTCGGTCAGGATAAACGGGAAAGAGGTTTTTGCGCAGCCCGTCGAATTGGTTGTGGAGACCAATAAAGGCCGGGTCAGCCTGGCTTCAACGAACAGGACAATGCGGCAGGATGCCGACGGACTGGTGAGCTGGCACTCGGGAGGAACTTCCGGTGAGGAAATTCAATTTGACTGTGACGCGTACATGGAATACGATGGCTATATTCATTACTGCGTCAGGGTCAGCTCGGAGAGAACAATCACGGTCCGGGATATCAAACTGGTAAGCCAGTATACCCCTGAGGCTTCGGAATATTTTATGGGAGCAGGCTATAAAGGTGGGCTCCGTCCCGGGAATTATGCGTGGGACTGGAAAGGCCCGTGGGACAGTTACTGGATTGGCAGCGACCTGGCAGGAATCCACGTGGAGCTGCGGGGAGGCGCTTATCATGGCCCGTTGCTGAACGATTACAAGCCGGCTCCCCCGGCATCCTGGTTTAATGAGGGGGAGGGCCGGATCAACGTGGGCGGAAGACCAAAGGGAAAGGCCGTGGTCGAAGTTTCAACGGGAAAGAGAACCCTTTCGCCCGACGCCGCGGAGTTTGAGTTTGCCTTCCTGATGACCCCGGTGAAACCGGTCGACACCCGAAGCCACTTTTCTCAAAGGTATTATCATGCCGGGACTGAAGGGTTTGATGCGGCCGCAAAAGAAGGGGCGAATATCATCAATATTCATCATTCAAGGAGCCTGAATCCGGTGATCAATTACCCGTTTATCGTCAGGGATTCCTTGATTGATTATATTCAGGAACAGCACGCCAAAGGCCGCAAGGTGAAGTTGTATTATACCATCCGGGAGTTATCCAATTACACCACAGAGATTTTTGCCCTGAAAAGCTTGAACCATGAGATTTTTGTGTCGGGCGTCGGTTATGGCCTTCCCTGGCATTGCGAGCACCTGGTTGATGATTACAAGCCCGCCTGGTATACGGAACTGCCCGGGCAAAATGCAGATGCAGCGCTGGTGCTGAATGGTTTTTCCAGATGGGTCAATTACTACCTGGAAGGCTTGAGGTGGATGTTTGAAAACTATCAGATTGACGGGATCTATATGGACGACGTGTCGTTCGACCGCCCGGTCATGAAGCGGATGCGCAAGATCATGACGGCCTACAGACCGGGTTCGCTCATTGACCTTCATTCCAACACCGGCTATTCCATCGGTCCGGCAAATCAGTATACCGGCTTTTTCCCGTATGTAGACCGGTTATGGTTTGGCGAGAGCTTTAAATACAACCAGATGATGCCCGATGAATGGTTTGTCACGTTTTCGGGAATTCCGTTTGGGGTGATGGGCGAGATGCTGCAGGATGGCGGTAACCGCTATCTCGGGATGGTGTATGGCGCAACCGCCCGGCATTCGTACGGCGCATTCTCCCCGGCCCCGGTTTGGGCCTTATGGAAAAGATTTGGCATTGCCGATGCGAGAATGGAAGGATACTGGTCCGGTCAGTGTCCGGTACAGACGAGCCATCCGAACGTCAAGGCCACGGCCTTCATGAAAAAGGACAGCGTGCTCATTGCCATAGGAAACTTCGATCCGGCAGATCAGCAGGTGAAACTGACGTTTGACTGGAA
>CAZANK010000347.1:0-4399 GCA_964486235.1 uncultured Prolixibacteraceae bacterium
ACCTTTCCTATTTCCTTCAATGAACTCTTTTATCGTTTTTGCGGCTGCAAAGTAACGGCTTTTTTTCTGTTTATCCAAATTAAATCTCAATTTTTTTATCCAAAAAAACGCCGTTCCCTTCCTCCACCTGGCTTCCAAACAACCGGGATAAAATCCTTGATGTCCAAAGCGGCTGCAAAGATAGCCAAGAGTTTCATCCCTGCAATACCCCGGGCAAACTATTTTTAAAGATTTTTATCCGGTTTGGGCAAACCCTTATCTGTTAACGGTTTACAAGAGCACAGCGCCCGGAGTTCAAAAACAGAATTCCAAAATCCTGTTCGCTATGCCTTGCACCCCATGCGATTTTATTCCATTTCGTACTTGTACACGCCCAGGTCACTCAGTTCGGAACCACGGATAAACTCCGCGTGGGCCTTTACCTGGGCCTTTGCCAGATTCAGGAAATTCCTGGCCGACCGAAGAAAAGAAGGCTCCCTGTTGCTGTCAAGTACCAACAGGTAACACATAATGATGTAACCTGCTGTTTCAACCAGCCGGCGGGCATGGAAATCGAGAAACTCATTCTCATTCACGGCCGTTACTTTATGAACAGCCTGTTCGTACTCATCGGTCAAAATGATCAGCGCCCGGCGCATGTACTCCAGCTCCGGCGAAAGCTTTTCTGCTTCATACCGGCGGATCTGGTCCAGGTAAGCGCCGGTTGTCACGCCGCGGATCGCTGCAACAACCTGCAACTGCGTGGTACCCTCATAAATGGAAGTGATCCGGGCATCGCGGTAAATCCGTTCGACGGGATAATCTTTCATAAACCCTGACCCTCCGTGAATCTGGATCGCATCGTATGCCAACTGGTTACAGAATTCCGAAGAGATACCTTTCGCCAGAGGAGTATAGAAGTCGGCCAGCTTTTGATATTTCTTCATTTCGTCCCGTTCTTCGGGGGCCAGACTCCGTTCTTCCGAGATGTGCATGTACGTTTTATACACATCGACAAAACGCGCCGTTTCATACAACAATGTCCGGGAAGCATCCAGTTTAGCCTTCATATTCGATAGTATCTCATACACCGCCGGAAAGCGCATGATCGCCTTTCCAAACTGCACCCTTTCTTTGGCATAAGCCAACGCTTCACGGTACGCGGCCTCGGAGACGCCGACCGACTGTGCCGCGATTCCAAGGCGGGCTCCGTTCATGAGTGCCATCACGTATTTGATCAGTCCCATTTTCCTGCTCCCAACCAGTTCGGCCGGAGCATCCTTAAAGACCAGTTCGCAGGTCGGCGACCCGATGATGCCCAGTTTATGCTCGATCCGCCGTACCGTAACCCCTCCGTTCCTTTTGTCGTAAATAAACATCGACAACCCGCGACCGTCCTTCGTCCCCTGTTCCGAACGGGCAAGTACCAAAGAAATATGTCCGTCGCCATTGGTGATAAATCTCTTCACCCCATTTAACAGCCAGGTTCCCGATTTCTCCTCGTAGGTAGCCTTAAGCTGCACCGCCTGCAAATCTGATCCTGCATCGGGCTCGGTTAAGTCCATCGCCATGGTTTCTCCACGGCAAACACGGGTCAGGTACTTTTCTTTCTGCTCTTCTGAGGCAAATTCATTGACCGTTTCGGCGCAGTCCTGCAATCCCCAGATATTCACAAAACCGGCGTCAGCCCTTGACACGATGTCGGCCGCCATGATATAAGGAACAATCGGGAAATTCAATCCGCCAAACCGCCGGGGAAGTGACATCCCCATTAATCCCGCCTGGTTCAGTGCCTCGATGTTTTGTACGGTACCCCTGGCATAAACGACGTGTCCGTCAACAACCCGGGGGCCCTCCGCATCAACCGATTCGGCATTCGGTGCGACAATGTCGCCGCTGATTTCACCCACCACCTCCAGCACTTTATCAAAACTATCCATGGCATCTTCAAAATCCATGGGCGCAAAGTCAAAGTTCTCCTTCTCCGAAAAATTCCTTTCCTTCAGCCGGACGATCTTTTCCATTAAAGGATGATGCAAATGGAATCTCAGGTCTTTATTATCGGTATAAAAATTAGCCATTCTCGAAAGTTTAAGAAGTTTACTTGGTATTCTTTTTATAATACTTGATCATCCTGGGGATGACCTCAGCCACATCACCGGTAATCACGTAATCGGCGATCGCATTGATCGGCGCATCCGGATCGGTGTTAATGGCGATGATTTGGGCAGACTCTTCCATCCCGGCACGATGCTGAATTTGTCCTGAAATACCACAGGCAATATATAACTTGGGGCGAACGGTTACGCCGGTCTGTCCAATTTGCCGCTCGTGTTCCGCGAAGCCCGCGTCCACGGCAGCCCGTGATGCGCCTACCTCACCGCCCAGGACCTCGGCCAGTTCGAACAACAAATGAAAATTTTCTTTCGATCCGACCCCGTAGCCGCCCGACACGATGATCGGGGCTGCAGCCATGTTCACCTTCCTCTTTTCCATGTGACGTTCAATGATCCCGACCACAAAATCGGTATCGCTCACATAGCTGGATACATCCAGCTTGATCAGTTTGCCCTTGTGCTTTGGATCAAAAACCGCTTTTTTCATGACGCCCTCCCGGACCGTTGCCATCTGCGGACGGCATTCCGGATTAATGATCGTCGCAATAATATTGCCTCCAAACGCGGGACGGATCTGATACAGCAGATTCGCATACGTTTTCCCGAGTTTCTTATCCTCGTGACTCCCGATCACCAGGCTGGTGCAGTCGGCCGTCAACCCGCTGTGCAAAGCAGACGACACCCTGGGTCCCAGGTCACGCCCCACGGAAGTAGCTCCCATTAGTGCCATCTGTGGCTTCTGCTCCTCAAACAACTTGACCACGATCGATGTATGCGGGAGCGTCGTATACGGATACAACCGCTGATCATCCGCCACATATAAGACATCCACCCCGTAAGGGAAGATCTGTTTTTCGATTCCCTCAAGCTCGTGGCCAACAGCCAGGGCTTCCAGGTTACAGCCCAGCTCAGTGGCCAGGGCACGTCCTTTGGTCATCAGTTCCTGGCTCACTTCGGCAACCTGACCATCTTCTATTTCACAATATACAAAAACGCTGTTCATGTGTTCAGTTTTTGAGCGTTAACCGATCGTGTGATTTGACAGTAATTCCTTCATCAGGTCTTCAATATCGGCGTCGGAAGACGAGATCACTTTGGCCTCTTTCGCTTGCAATACGACATTCTCGATCGCTTTCACCTTTGTCGGCGAACCGGTCAGGCCAAGTTCCTGCGGATCGGCCTCAATATCGTTAACCGTCCACTCCGCAATATTCAGGTACGGACGGTCATTGTACAGGTGAAGATAGTCTTCGTTAGAATGCTGAAGCTCGGTGACCGTTTTGGCATGTTTGTATTTCATCAGGAGCCTGGCATTCCGCGCCCGGCATGAAGGTGCCGAACCATTGACCGTCATCAGCATCGGAAGCGGACAACGAACCACCTCAACGCCGTTCTGAAGGCGGCGTTTCAGAAAAATTCCGTTCTCTTCCAGCTTCTGAACCTCCTCCACGTAAGTCACCTGCGGCAACCCCAATTTTTCGGCAACCTGAGGCCCCACCTGGGCGGTATCGCCATCAATCGCCTGACGACCCGCAATAATGAGATCATACGCTTTGACCTTCCGGAGTACCCGCGATAACGCGTAGGAGGTCGCCAGCGTGTCCGAGCCGGCAAAAGCCCGGTCAGTGAGCAAAATCCCGTCATCGGCACCCCGGAACAATCCCTCACGGACAATCTCCGCTGCGCGTCCCGGCCCCATTGTTAAAACAGTCACCGTCGACCCAGGAAAGCGATCTTTGATCCGCAGGGCCTGTTCCAGCGCGTTCATATCCTCCGGATTGAAAATTGCAGGCAACACCGCACGATTAACCGTACCATCTGCCTTCATCGCGTCTTTGCCCACATTCCGCGTATCAGGAACCTGCTTGGCAAGAACGATCATCTTATACACTCTCATTTCTCTAAAATTTTTGATTCTTCATTTAAGTACCATCTGCATAATCCAAAAAACGGATCAACAACAACCGAAACCCGCCGGCCTGATTCATCCGTTTATCGATCGTACCCCCGTGGTACCCGGGCAGGGCAAAGATCGCCGGGCGGCCTTTCCCTTTACAAAGCCAACAAATATAGCCAAACCCCATAAACCGACAAACTCCCCGAACAGTCCCGTCTCACCGGAAAAGCAAGGCCAGGAAAGCTCTCTTTTTCGAAATACTGAAAAATCCGGAACAAAATAGTTGCGAAATTCTTTCCGGCCGGAGATTTAAAACTTTTAAATTATTTTTTCAAAAAGTCCTTTAATGTTCTCCCCGATCCCAATAATTTATAATCATTTTAAGCTGCCACCTGCTCCTTTCCCG
>CAZANK010000348.1:0-4384 GCA_964486235.1 uncultured Prolixibacteraceae bacterium
TTAACACAACAAGACCTGGCATTAAAAAGTGGTACTTCCAGAACGTATATTTCACGTATTGAGAATGACCGTTCAGATTTAGAAATTGCAACTTTAAGAAAGATTATTGAGACTGGATTAGGAAGAAAATTAGAAATATCAATCAAGTAACTGACCTCAAAATACTTGCTTTATGTCAAAAAATATACTCTTGATATTTACAAATGTAACCCGTGAAAACAGTATCATAGCAACGTAAAGAGACCAAGAAGACCGCCCCTAAGGAGGCGGTCTTCTTTTTATTATAAAAGTCTTAGCAGACCGCCTGTTAACTGGCCGTATTTTCGGTGCCGGCTACAGGAACCTGTTCCGAAATTCCGGGAACGGGGCCCAGGGCATACGTTTTTGGCCCCAGGTACAGATCCGAATTCATCACTTCGTCCCAGGTGATATCTTTCCCCGTGTACGCGGCCATCCTGCCCATAATGGTGATGAGCGTGGAATGGGCTTGCGCTTCCGCGTCGCTGACGGTTTTCCCGGTGCGGATGCCGGTAACCAGGTTGACATGCTCCTGAACAAACGGATTAGTGACTTTCCAGGTCTGATCGGCAGCTCCTTCTTCCGGATACGGGTATTGCCAGACCACTTCCCCTTTCAGGTTGTACAGCTTGCCACCGCAATCCGCGTAGCCTTTCGTACCGTTGATCTGTTCCACCTTTCCGTTGGAACAGCCGTTGATTTGCCTGGCTGCACAGTGGGTGCGTATGCCGTTGGCATAAACATATTCAATGCTGAAGAAATCATACTGGTCGCCCGTCACCCTTCGCTGCCGGCCTCCCCAACCAATCGCTTTCACCGGGTCCTGTCGCATGAACCAGTTCATGACATCAACTTCATGGATGAACTGCTCGGTGATGTGATCGCCCGACAGCCAGCAAAAGTTGACCCAGTTACGGAGCATGTATTCCATGTCGGTCCACTCGGGGAGCCTGTTCCTGAACCAAAGGGCGCCTCCGTTCCGGATGATGTTCGCGCCGGTAATTTCACCGATCTCACCCATCGCCACCCTTCGCCAGGTTTCCATGTAGTCCTTTTGCACGCGGCGGATCGTTCCGCTTATGATACACAACCCCATCGCCTCGGCTTTTTTTGCTGTGGCAAGCACGGTCCTCACACCCGCGGGGTCAACCGCGCAAGGTTTTTCCATGAAAACATGCTTACGGGCATTCACCGCGGCTTCCAGATGGGCAGGCCGGAAGTGTGGCGGCGTGCAAAGCAAAACCACATCGACCCCGGAGTCAATGACTTTTTCAAAGCTGTCGAAGCCAAGGAAACAGTTTTCATCCGGAATCTCCACGTTCTTTTTTTCTTTCAGTTCAGCACGGCAATGATCCAGTTTATCCTGGAATACATCGCCCAGAGCGGTGATCTGAAGGTTTGGTCCGGCATCAAGAAAATTGATTGCCGCACCGGTACCACGGCCGCCGCAACCAACCAGCCCGGCCTTAAGTGGCTTACCGTCAGGAGCCTGATCAAGCAGTTCGGGTAAGGTGATTTTCTCTTTTTTTGAACCGGAACAGGATTGGAGGAGATGAATTGTCCCCAATGTGCCGATCGTTCCAATGGCAGTTTTAGACAGGAAACTGCGACGATTTAAAGCGTGATCTTCTTTCATTTTTTAAATAAAATATCTCCGGAATGTTGAAATCCCGGGTGGTCAAAACTAATAAGCTGAATATTCTAAAGATAGGCAATGATCTTATCCATGCGCGTCGAAATATCCTTTAGATGTTCGCGGTTTCCGCCACCTACTTCGGCCGTTAACCAACCACCCTGATAATGAATATCGCTGATTGCTTTCATCACAACCGGCCAGTTGTTATCCCCTTCCAAAAGCGCGACCTTAAAACCTGCCCACAAGCCTTCCTTGTTCATAAGATCCCGGCTAAACTCCTTGATGTGCAGCTTCATGATCCGGGAACGGAGGGTGGCAATCCAGTGCTCCGGCCATCCGTAGCGCAAAATATTCCCGATGTCAAAATACCAACCTACCAGGGGATGGTTAATCTCATCGACAAAGCGCTTCGCTTCTACGGGACTCAGAATGAAATTATTCCACACATTCTCCAGCGCGATTTGCATACCTGTCTTCTCGGCATAAGGAATCAACGTCCTGATCGAAGCCAGCGCGGTTTGATAGGCCTGTTCGTAAGGAATCTTGTCATTGACCACACCGGGAACGACCAATACCGTATCTCCGCCAAGTTCTTTGACGTCCTGCAGCGATTGGGCCACCGACTGGATACACTGTTCCCGCACCTGGGGATCAGGGTGAGAAAGCGGCTTCGACCAGTGGTCCTTATTCACCACGCTTGGAACCTCTATCCCCGATTTTTCTTTCGCTTCAAGGATTTCAGAGATGCGGAAGTCGACTGGACTGTTCAGTTCAATCCCGTCGAATCCTAAATCCTTCACCAGCTTAAACTTATCGGTCAGGGATAGCTCTTCCTTGATCATGCCATATCCCAGTCCCTTTTTCAGGGTCACACGGGATGATGGGTGATGATGCACCGCAGATGCCCGTGCAACGGGCGGAATGATCGTCGAGACTCCTGCAAAAAGAGTCGCAGACTTGATAAAGGTTTTCCTGTCCATCGTGAATATTTTATACGTTTTCCGATCGCTGTCATTCCCGGATTCCTGATCTTGCCGGCATCTGTAAATATAGGTTTTTTGTCGCATAAAAAAACAGGAAGCGATCCCGAAAGTGTCACTTTGTCTTCATATTTTAGTATAACCAGATATAGATACCCAGTGTGACGAGTGATAAAATGCCCAAATGCAACCGCCAATCCCTGATGCCTTCGAAGGGTGCGATGCCTTTTGAATAATTGATCGTGGTCTTGGCCAGCTTTTCCGGGGCAGTTTTCCTGGTGAAGGCCGATACGGCAAAAAGGACCGTGGTAATGATGACTTCTGCCCATAGTCCCCGGTAGCCGAAATTCAACGTCCATTTATGGTGCAGCAAGGGAAAAACAGCTTTGCCCGTTTCAGGTCCCATCAATTGGTCGGCAACAAATACCGTTGCCAGAAGAACACCGATCAGGACTGAAACGGCTGCTCCGGCCAGGGTGACCCGTTTGCTGACAATCCCAAAGAAAATGGCAGGAAAAACAGGAAGTACCAGGTAAGCCGTAATGGTCTGCAGGTATTTGTATAATCCTTCTTCATTTTTGTAGACGAGATAAGCCGCCCCGATACCCAGGAAAGTCACCAGCACGATCATGTAACGCCCCAGCTTCACCTGACTTTTTTCAGAAATGTCCTTCCTGAATTCGATCACAAAATCGCGAACGATCAGGGTTGAAACGGAATTCAGGACGGCGATCAGCGAAGTAACCAGGGCCGCCAGCAGCGAGGCCAGCAACAAACCCCGCAGCCCGTTTGGCAACAGGCGGTTCAGTAACAGCACAAAGGTCTGTTTCGTTTCTTCTCCCTGCAGTTCTCCGGGAAATAAGGCATACGCGATTACCCCCGGCAGCGCGAAAATAAAAATGGGGAACAGCTTCAGAAAAACAGCAAACATGGATCCCCACCGGGCGTGACGCAGGTTGGGCGCTGCCAGAACGCGCTGGACGTTGACCTGATCGATCCCCCAGTAGAAAATGCCGGCGTAAAATGCCGTGGCCAGGATACCCCAGAAAGGATAGGCGGCGTCATCGACAGGATGACCGATCGTCATCATCTCGGGGACTTTTTCCATCAGTCCGCTCCAGCCACCAACCTGATCCATTCCAAAAAAAAGCATGATCAACGCTCCCGCGATCATGATGACCACCTGGATGACATCCGAATAAGCCACAGCCGTAAATCCTCCGATAATTGTGAATACGGCCACCACCAGGGCAATGAAGAACACCGTGCTCATGACATTCCATCCCAGGATGCTGTTCATCACAAGCGCTCCCGCAAACAAGGTGAACGCCAGCTTGGTCATAATGCTGATCACCAGCATCAGTCCCGAAAAAAAGGTCCTTGCCCGTCTATCGTACCGTAACTCCAGAAATTCCGGTATGGTATAGATTTTATTTTTCATGTAATACGGGAACAGGACGGCGCATGCAAAGCCGAGGGTAATCGCGCAGGTCAGTTCCACGGAGCCTGCCGAAAGGCCGTAACGGTAGGCATCGCCCGAGAGTCCCACCAGATGCTCCGCCCCAATATTGGTCGCAAACAGCGATGCCCCGATAACGGGCCACTTGATCGCCCTTCCCCCCAGAAAAAAGTTGGTACTGTTCTGCCCCGCTTTTTTGAGCCAGGCCATGTATAAGCCAAAGGAAAGACTGCCTCCCATGATGATGATCAGCACGATCCAGTCGGGTAATGTGAGTGAAAGAGCCATTTA
>CAZANK010000349.1:0-4377 GCA_964486235.1 uncultured Prolixibacteraceae bacterium
GGAAGGGAACGCCTCTTTGAAAGCCTTTTACGTGTACCGGAATTATGGCCATCCTTGCTTTGCCGATGATACCGGACTGGAGGTGGATGCCCTTGGGGGTGCCCCGGGCATTTATTCGGCGCGGTATGCGGGCGAGGCAAAAGATGCCGGGGCAAACATGGATAAACTG
Source organism: uncultured Prolixibacteraceae bacterium (assembly GCA_964486235.1). Taxonomy (GTDB): domain Bacteria; phylum Bacteroidota; class Bacteroidia; order Bacteroidales; family Prolixibacteraceae; genus JBCFBK01. The sequence continues at coordinate 170 of CAZANK010000349.1, forward strand.
CTCCGGCAGTTGATCGGGGTGGAAAACAGAAAGGCCCGCTTTCGCACCGTGATCTCCCTGGTCATTGAAGGCAGGGAAATCCTTTTTGAGGGGATCGTCGAAGGGACGATCCTGGAAGAGAAGCGGGGAAAGGAAGGCTTTGGCTATGACCCGGTCTTCGTGCCCGCGGGTCACTCCAAAACATTTGCAGAAATGGGACCCCATGAAAAAAATGAGATCAGCCACCGGGCAAGGGCTGTGCAGAAGCTGGTGAATTGGTTAAAGAACATCGACTGATGCTGGAGACGACCAGAGGCATATTTTTACACCATATCCCGTATAGTGACCGGGCTGTCATTGCCACGGTCTATACGGAGAAATTCGGCCGGCAAACGTACCTGGTCAACGGGATCAGGTCGAAGAAGACCAGTCCCGTGATCAATCTTTTTCAGCCTTTGTTCCCGCTCAACATGGAAGTCTATTATAAACAGCGGCGAAACCTTCAGCGGATCAAAGATGTAAGAATGGCTGTTCCTTTTAGTCACATTCCATTTGACATCAGGAAGAGTGCGCAGGCTTTTTTTATCGCTGAAATTCTGATGAAGTGCCTGAAGGAGGAAGAAGCCAACCCGGAATTGTTCAGTTTCCTTTTCCACGCGGTCTGCATGTTGGATATAAAGGAAAAGGGGATCGCCAATTTCCCCGTGGCATTTTTATTCAGGCTGACCCGCTACCTGGGCGTTTTCCCCCAACAGCCCGGCACGAAGGCGTTCCGTTTTTTTGATCTGGTTTCGGCCTCCTTTGGACTGAACGAACCGGTTCATCAGTCGTTTATGAACGTGGAGTTATCGGGTAAATTTGCCGAGTTGTTCCACACCGACCTGGCTGAAATCGAAAAGCTGACCTTCCTGAATGCTCACCGGAGCGAATTGATTGTTAAGCTGTTGGAATACTACAAAATTCATCTTGATCTGTCCGGGGAAGTGAAGTCACTGGCTGTGTTAAAAGAGGTTCTGGAGTAGCCCGGGTCACTTTTACGCATAAATTTTGCGATCATTCATACGTCAGGTCCGGCACTTTTTTATAAATTTGTCCGTTGATTCTAAGTCATGATACAATCAAAACTACCAAACACTGCTGTTCGGATTTTTTCTTCATTGGGTTCGCTCATTGAAGAGACCGGCGCCGTTGATATGGCAAGCAGTAAGACCGATTTTCCCTGTGCCCCTGAGTTGATCAGGATCGCTGAGGGACATCTGAAATCCGAGTTTAACAATTATGCCCCGGTGGAGGGAGCGCTGAAGTTACGTGAGGCCATTGCCGGTCGTGTCAAAGCGGGTTACGGCCACCTGTATCACCCCCAAACGGAAGTAACAGTCACCGCGGGGAGTGTGCAGGCTATTCATACCGCGATCAGCGCCGTTGTCAAGGATGACGATGAAGTCATTGTCTTTGAGCCCGCTTATGAATCGTTTGTGCCTTCTATCATCCTGAATGGCGGCAAGCCGGTATACGTTCAGTTGAAGTTGCCCGACTTTAAAGTGGACTGGGAGGATTTGAGGAGAATGGTCACTTCCAAAACCCGGATGATCATCATCAACTCGCCTCACAATCCTACCGGCAGTGTTTTTTCCGAAAATGATATGCTGCAGCTTCAGCGGCTGACAAACGGGACGAATATCATTGTATTGAGCGCGGAAATCTATGAATCCATTGTTTTTGACAATACGATTCATCAAAGCGTTGCCCGTTTTGAGAAGCTGGCCGACAGAAGTTTTATTGTTTCCTCATTCGGGCCTTTGTATCATGTTAATGGCTGGGGACTGGCTTACTGTCTGGGTCCCGAAAAGCTGATGACGGAGTACCGGAAGGTACAGTATTTTCAGGTTTATAATGCCAATACACCCTTTCAGCACGCCCTGGCCGATTATCTGCCGGTGTCCAATCCGATGGAAGATATTTCGGAACTGTATCAGGGGAAGCGCAATTATTTTAACCGGCTGATGGGGAAAAGCCTGTTCCAGGTGATACCTGCGCAGGGAGGTTACTTTCAGTTGCTCGATTATTCCGGATTGTCGGATGAACCCGACGTGATTTTTGCGGAACGGCTGATCCGTGAGTATGGCGTGGCGACCTTGCCGGTCTCTGCCTTTTTTCATGAGAAAAACAAGCACCGATACCTGCGCATCTGTTTTGCCAAAACCAATGAGACTCTCGAACAGGCTGCCGCCCGCTTACTAAAGGTCCCGTCAATGTTGTGATGAAGCTCCGGTGTATAAAAAAAGCTTATTACTGACTTTGGCTAATCAGCAATAAGCTTTTTCAAAACGGCAATCTTATTTTTTGATCAACAACCAGGTGTCGGCGTATTTGGGATAGTCGGTCCTGATCTGCTGAACCCGCTGACGGGCAGCCGTCTCGTCGGTGTAGGCATTGACACACACCCGGTAATACCCGGTTTCACTGTGCAAAACGATTGGCGCGAAACCCTGTGGGATCAGCTCCTGCTTGTAACGGTTCGCATTTTCCATCGAACTGAAACTCCCGACAATGACAAAAAATTTGCCCTGGTAATTGCCGGCATCGTCCTGCTGGGCAAATGTAAACGATTCGGACTGTGACCGCACCGGCTTTGATGACTCATACCTCGGAGCAGGGGACTGTTGCTGGGGAACAGGTTGTGCTGCCGGGGCAGAAAATACCTTTGTCGCCGGTTCTTGTTTCGTGACCGTTTCTGTTGCTGCAGTATCTTGCTTGGGCAGTATCTGCTTCGATTTACATGCTGAAAATAAACATAGAATTACAAATGTTCCAATGAAAAGTTTTCTCATCGCTCACTAATTTAAAAGATTCATTACAAAACTACAAAAAAGAAAACCAGCTTATTGCGTTCCTAAAAAATGGTTATCAACTATCTCCTGTTAAAATCTAATAATGCAACGTCCGTTTCAAAAAATTTTGCCCTGCCCGTGACTGGAAAAAACGAAGACGCCGGACAGCTTGCTGCCTGGTGTCAAACTTTTCATGATAGACCATTGTCCAGGGGGAAATCCCTCTGGTGTCTTCAATCATGCCCTCACTATGAGCTTGTTCTGTCTTTTCAGGATCTGAACATACACCGTAATAAAAACGGTGGTGTTCCAAATTATAAATCACATAGGCATACATCATGCCACAAAAATAGAAAAATATCGGTCAATCTGGTAAATTTCATGACAGGACTCTTTTCCCGGCGAATATTTTCTAATTTCGCTTTTCGTTTACCAGGGCGTGAGCGCTCATCTTAAGCTATGGAAGACAACAAGAAAGGAGTTTTTTTTGCCATCGTAACCGCGGTGATGTGGGGTGTTCTGGCCATCGCGCTCAAGGTTGCCGTTGGAAAGGTGGACCCTGCAACCATCGTATGGCTCAGGTTCCTGGTTGCCTTTTCCTTCCTGCTGGCTTACCAGGTTTATCGCGACCCTTCCGAACTGAAGGCATTGAAAAGGCCTCCGCTGATCCTGATCCTGGCGGCGGTGAGCCTGGCCTGGAATTACATGGGTTTCATGCTTGGGGTCAAGTATGCCGGTCCCGGCAGCACCCAGGTGATCATCCAGCTTGGCCCGGTGGCGCTGGCATTGGCGGGAATCATCTTTTTCAAGGAGAAGATCTCCCGGCAACAGGTGCTGGGCTTTCTCCTGGCTTCTGTCGGCATGGTCATCTTCTATGAGCATCAGCTCACACAACTGGCGGGCATGGAAAAGGAATTCAGCATGGGCGTGGTGTTCACCGTCACAGGCGCCCTGGCCTGGACCATCTACGCTGTTTTTCAGAAAAAACTGGTGATGCGTTTTCCCGCCACTATCCTGAACGTGTTTATCTTTGGACTGGCCGTCATCCTGTACTTACCCTTCATCCATCCCGGCTCCCTGGCAGGCCTTTCCTGGGGATTTTGGGCGCTGCTCCTGTTCCTGGGGTTGAACACCCTCATCTCTTACGGATCGCTGAATCTGGCGCTGCGGCATACTACCACCGGCATTGTTAGTATCATTCTGATCCTCAATCCGGTGATCACATTCGGTTGCATGGCGCTCTTCAACGCGATGGATGTCTCCTGGATTGATGAAGAAAAATTCACCTGGCTTTCTATGGCCGGTGCCGTGACGATCCTTGCCGGTGCTGTCTTCGTAGTCCGGAGGAAATAGCTCAGAATTTTCCCTTTTTTTCAAGATACCGGTTGATACTGACCA
>CAZANK010000350.1:0-4367 GCA_964486235.1 uncultured Prolixibacteraceae bacterium
TACCGGGCTATCGGCTCCTGGTGGGAGCCTAAAGACAGGCAAAATGAAATCCATCTGGTTGCCTTAAAACTGTATAAAAATCAGGCTGTTGTTGCAGAAGTGAAGCGACAGAAGGAAAATTTTAAAACCGCACTGTTGGCTGCGAAAGTGGAACATCTTAAGCACAAGCTGCTGCCAAAGTACCGGATCGAAACTGTTTGTTTGTCGTTGGAGGATATGTGAGAACAGAAAGTATGTATTTGATAAAAAGTTCCTTTTTATTTGGTTAATAAAATTAACTAGTTTATATTTGTGATAACTTAACGTCATAAATTAATAAAATATGGAAAAGAATTATTTAACGCCCGAAGAAAGCTTTCGTATTATCAATAAAGCGATTGCAAACTTTAAGGTGAATTATAAGGAAAGTGCAAAAATCTTCCTCCTTTGGGGATGGATGTTGACTTTTGCAAGCTTTTTTAATTTTATTCTGCTGAAGGTTTTACACAGCAGGGAAGCCTATCATCTAATGGGACTTTTTAGTTTTCTCGATTGGGGTGTGTTCATTCTTGCAGGATTTATTGTCCAGTTCTTCATGCTGCGTAAAATGGACAGAAATAAGAAAGTGTGCAGCTATCTGGACGCTTATATCACTAAGCTCTGGCAGGTAACTGTCGTATCTTTCTTTGTTGCAACTCTGCTTTGTATTAAACTGGAGATCGTGCCGCCGCCGATCATGTTGCTCATTGCAGGCATAGCGACGACAACGTCAGGCTACCTCATTAAATTCAGGGCTTTGATAATTGGAGGTATGGCTTTTTTTGTATTCAGCATTGCGGCAGCGTTTGTGCCGGACGAATTCACAGCTCTGATAACTGCTGCCGCGATCATTTGTGGATATATCGTGCCGGGGTATCTGTTAAAATCGGCTAAGGAATAATAACATGTATAAGGACTTAGATCCGTTATTACACTCACAATTACGGTTGGCAATTGTTTCGATGCTTTTGAGCTGTGAGAAAGTTGAGTTTAGTCACATAAAGGAAGAAACCAGAGCCGCCGCCGGTAATATTAGTATCCAGATAAAAAAGTTGCAGGGGGCGGGGTATATTGAAGTTGAGAAAACCTTTAAAAATAATTACCCCAAAACGATGCTGTCAATTACTGATAAAGGACTTAAGGCATTTGAGTTATATGTGAATGATCTTAGAAAGTATATACATCCGGATTTCGGGCAATGAACGGCAGGGGAGTTGTGGAAGGCAGCTACGCAGGGTATCGCACCATCATGTGCAGATGGAAAGAACCATCGATAACGCGCGAAAAGACCGAAATTCAAATTACCTTTATCCGGAAGAAATTGAAAGGGATGAAAGCAACCATCCGGACATGAGATACATCTTACTGAAAACAGCGAAGAAAATATAGAACTGTTTGTATCATCCCAAACCGTCAGGTTCACACCTAAATTTCCAGGTGAATATGAAGAAAGTGAACTATCGCCAAAGATTTATAATGCACTGTATGTTAAAAAGACAGGAACAAACGAATGGATGGCTCTCAATGAGATAGAAGGATTTTTAGATAATGAGCATAGTTATGTCGAGGTCAAAAAACTAAATGGAACAGGTTCATTAAGCGTAACATCATCTGATCCTGGCATTTCCGAAATTCGTTTCGACGAAGAGGACAAAAACCAGTTTTATAGTATCGGTCATCGGCAGATTACTTTCGACGCTTGACAATTTAAATCAAAACAGTTATCTTTGACGTTAGTAACGTAAAATGACAGCATGATTGTTTCATTTGGTTCAAAAGATACAGAAAAGATATGGAGGGGAGAACTTGCCAGGAAAATACCAATTGAAGTACAACAAATTGGACGTAGAAAGCTAAGAATGATTAATAACTCACAAAATTGGTCTGATTTGAGAATACCTCCGTCCAACAGACTTGAAAAGTTAAAAGGTTCAGATTTTTATAGTATCAGGATTAGCGACCAATGGAGAATCGTGTTTAAGTGGGTTGATAATAATGCCCACGATGTTGAGATCATGGATTATCATTAAAAATTGGAGGATTTAAAATGGAAAGATTAGCAAACATCCACCCCGGAGAGATATTATTTGAGGAGTTTTTACGTCCGTTGGGGATAACAGCATACAAATTATCAAAAGACACAGATATTCCGCAGACCAGGATTTCTCAAATAATAAAAGGGAAAAGAAGAATTACTGCAGACACTGCTTTAAGGTTGGCATCTTACTTTGGAACGACTGCAAAATTCTGGCTTGGCTTACAAAATGATTACGATATTGAGGAAGAGGGGAAGGGTAAAATGGAAATTTTGATCAGGATAAAGAAAAATGCACCGCAGCATGCAATATAATGTGTGGTTGAAGGCCGGTTGCCTGCCCAAATTGCTCAACTTCAGCCCTTTTTTTGGCTGAGGTCATTATTTTGCGTATTTCAATGTTCGGATACTCGAATACAAGACAGAGGCCGGTTAGTTTTTTACTTTCTCGTTTCTGACCGGTGAATAATCTGTTTTTGGCTGTCCGTTTACAATGATGTTCAAATGTAAAATGAACGTTCGTCTTATCGTTCCAAAGTCTTTTATTTATTTCTTTATAATCCATCTTTGTTACTGGTTTTTTTGTGGACCTGTTACCGTTGACTATTGGAAAGAGGTTGGAATTCCTACCGTTCCTGCGGCCGGCTGTTGTAATCAAGATAAACCGGCTTATTCATACTTTTTGATTTATTGAATAATTGAAACTTTTATTACAGGTAAGCTTGAACCATATCCTTCACCCAACTGTCAGCGAAGGAGCACCTACCTAGTGAACTTTTTTTGAAATTTAGGTTTTGCAGCATCAAAAAAAAGCCCAGGGAATTCACGGGCGGGTTTTTAATCGTAATGAAACCGACACTTTAAAATAACGATCTCCTCGTCACGCACCTGGTATATCAACCGGTGCTCATCGGTAATTCTTCTGGACCAGCATCCTTTATAGTGATGTTTCATCGGCTCAGGTTTTCCGATACCCTGAAACGGAGTACGCTTGATGTCCCTGATCAGCTCGTTGATCTTCGCCAGGATTTTCCGGTCAGTCACTGACCAATACAAATAGTCTTCCCAGGACTGATCCACAAAGGAATACTTCATGGCTCAATGAGTTCTTTTTGAAAAGTATTCCCACTGCGCATGTTTGAAATCGCCTGATCGAGCCGGTCCTGGTTGCGGCGCGAAGAAAGCTCATGTTGGGTGGTGAGCATCTCATTGTATTCATCCAGGGACAAAATGACTACAGCTTTATCTTTTCCACGGCTGATCAGCAGCGTTTCCCGGTCCCGATTTACCCTGTCCAGGTATTTTTTGATGCTTCTTCGAAAATCTGATATCGTTGCTGACGCTAACATGGTACAATATTTTGTACAAATCTAAGTACAAATATAGACATTTACAAACCGGATGGTTTTTCCACCTGCATTTTGTTAGCCGAAACCGTGTTTCGCCCTTCAGGAAAGGTTCGAAAAAAGCCATAAGAGAAGTTCTGGCTGACTGATAACTGCCGTGTGCGATGTTGCGGGCAGGATTGCAAGGCATGAATCGGGCGAGGGCGATGCCCCTGTCGCCCATAACTCAGGCTCCACCTACCTTTAAAGTGATCACATTTATCGCATAAACTGTTGTCCAAATAAAAAAGGAGCTATTTTCGTCGTGTTGTTACAGTTGATGATTGGTAAGAATAAACGGTTAATTTTTTCAACAAGTGTTTCCAATTTCGCCTTTGTTCGGTGAAACGGGAAATGGAGATTTATCTGATTTAAAACTAAAAATATTCAGGCAGATCGATGTATTGGAAAAGGATCGGTTGGAAGAGTTATTACTTTGCGGAGTGGATTAATTTTTGGATCTCCGAAAATTGCCCGATGTATTTTTCCTCAGTTTTCATATTTATCCTATTTCGCACCACCCAAACCCCATAGACCCTTTCTCGGCCATACCCGACGCTAGCAACAGATGGTGAATTTCGACCGGTGCCGTGAGTTCGAAATCGTAAACATAGCCTCTTATTTTGCTTTGCTGTGGGGTGTAGGGCTTCATGGTCACCAGCTTCGACCGCGGATCGCTCATCAACCTGAAGTTGAATTCAAACCGCTCCGGCAGCGGCTCCGCATGGGGTACGGTTCCGTATTTCGTGACGAAGTGGTTCCGCAGCAGATCACAATAGCCTGGCTCTTCGGGCGAAAGGTACTGCGCGTAGTGGTCGCCTTCACTTAAACGGCTTACCACCACCGGCGAAAACGCACGGTAAAACATCGTCTCGCTGATCTCCGGATCCGGCAACCGCTCAACCTGCGAAACAGTCAGTTCAAGTCCG
>CAZANK010000351.1:0-4364 GCA_964486235.1 uncultured Prolixibacteraceae bacterium
GCTGCATCCGGTGCTGAAATTCAGACGCCCGCATCACGGGATTGATTATGCGGCGGCTTCGGGAACTCCGGTCGTTTCGATCGGAGCCGGCATGGTAACGCGAAAAGGCTACCAGGCCGGCGGAGGTGGAAATTTCCTGTACATTAAACACAACTCGGTCTACACAAGCTGTTACATGCACCTGAAAGGGTTTGCCAAAGGAATTGCTCCCGGAGTGCGGGTAAGCCAGGGACAATTGATCGGCTATGTGGGGAGTACCGGACTTGCCACGGGCCCTCACCTGGACTTCCGGATTTTCAGGAACGGCTCACCGGTCGACCCTCTAAAAGTAAAGTCGGAACCCGGCAAACCCGTTTCGAAAGGAAACCTCCCGGAATTTACACAGTTAAAAGACTCCCTCATGACAGAGATTCAAAAGATTGATTTGAGCTGTGCGTTGTGAGCTGCGGATGCGTATCCTTCAACCGCTGATGGCTAACGACTAACAGCTAATACTCCGGTTCCGGTTCTTCTTTCAGCAATAACTCCTCAATGATCCGGGGATAATACTCATACTCAAGTCGATGAATCTTTTCGGCCAGCGTCTGGGCGTTATCCGCAGGAACAACGGCACATCTGGTCTGGAAAATGATGTTCCCTGCGTCGTACCGTTCATTGACATAATGAACGGAAATACCGCTCTCCTTTTCCTTATTGCGGATCACAGCCTCATGAACATGCCTCCCGTACATCCCTTTTCCGCCATACTTGGGTAAAAGTGCCGGATGGATGTTAATGACGGTAAACTCTTCCGTCAAATTTTGAGGTACTAACCATAAAAATCCTGCAAGAACAGTCAGATCAATCTTACGTTCACTCAGCGTTTCCAACACCTCAATACTCCGGTACAATTCATCCCGGCCAAACGTGAAGGTTTCGATACCCAACTTCTCGGCCCTGATCAGGGCGTATGCGTTCTCATTATTTGACCAAAGCGAATCGACGGTAATGTCCCTGCTGTTTCTGAAATATTCGATGATATTCTGAGCATTAGTCCCTGATCCAGAGGCAAATATCGCTATTCTCTTCATAACTAATCCCTTTATGGTATAAAATTAGAATTTTAGACCTTGTTGTTCAATTATAATGCCATCCCGGGGATGGTAAACACCTGAAACGACGATTTATTTCAAAAATTCTTTGAAATATTTTGGGTAAATTTATTACTTTGCACCGATTTTTTAAAAAATAAAATTGAATATTAACTTAAAATTAGAACTATGTCTGACATTGCAGCAAAAGTAAAAGCAATTATTGTCGACAAACTAGGTGTTGACGAAAGCGAAGTGACCAATGAGGCTTCTTTTACGAATGATCTTGGCGCAGATTCACTGGACACCGTGGAACTGATCATGGAATTCGAAAAAGAGTTCGATTTGGCAATTCCTGACGACCAGGCTGAAAAGATTTCGACGGTTGGGGAAGCTATCGCTCACATCGAAGCAAACATCAAAAAGTAATAAATCAGAATTTATGGAATTTAAACGGGTAGTTATTACCGGATTGGGAACCATAAATCCGCTTGGTAATTCTATTCAGGAATATTGGGAAGGGCTTAAAAACGGAGTGAGTGGGGCGGCCACCATCACACAGATGGATGTGACGCTGCACAAAACTAAGTTTGCATGTGAAGTAAAAAACTTTGATCCCTCCGTCTACGTGGAGAAGAAAGAGGTGCGCAAACACGATCCCTTTACGTTATATGCTTTTGCCGCAGCACAGCAAGCCATTGAAGATTCGGGCCTTGACCTGGAAAAGATCAACAAGGAGCGTGCAGGTGTAATTTGGGGTGCCGGAATTGGAGGTCTTCAGACTTTTTATGAAGAAGTGAGAGACTACGACCTGTCACGCCCAAAATTCAGTCCTTACTTTATTCCGAAAATGATCGCCAACATAGCGGGAGGCTTGCTGGCCATCCGTTATGGGTTCAACGGGCCAAATTTCACGACCGTGAGCGCGTGTGCATCTTCTTCGCACGCAATGATCGAGGCGTTTAATTTGATCCGTCTGGACAAAGCAAAACTCTTCATTACCGGAGGGTCAGAGGCTGCGATCAACGAAGCAGGTTTATGTGGATTCAACTCCATGCGTGCAATCTCAACCCGAAATGATGACCCCGCAACCGCCTCCCGTCCGTTCGACAAGGACCGGGATGGCTTTGTGATCGGCGAAGGCTCAGGTGCTCTGATCTTTGAAGAGTATGAACATGCCGTTGCCCGTGGGGCCAAAATTTACGCTGAAATTGTGGGTGGAGGAATGTCTGCTGATGCTTATCACATGACTGCCCCTGACCCTGAAGGAAAAGGTGCTACCCTGGTAATGAATTGGGCCCTTGAAGATGCCGGCCTGACGCCTCCGGACATTGATTATATCAATGTACACGGAACCTCTACTCCCCTGGGAGATATTGCTGAACCAAAAGCAATTTTAAACTGTTTTGGCGATCATGCCTACAAACTTAGCATTAGTTCGACAAAATCAATGACGGGCCATTTATTGGGTGCAGCCGGAGCTATCGAAGGTATTGCCTCTGTGCTGGCCCTGCGAGACGGAATTATTCCCCCCACGATCAATCATTTTACTGACGATCCCGAAATCGACAATAAACTTGATTTCACATTCAACGTGGCCAAAAAAAGGGATATCCGTTACGCGTTAAGCAACACGTTTGGTTTTGGAGGCCATAATGCGACAATAATTATCAAGAAATATCAAATGTGATAAGAACAATCGTTCAACAAATAAAACTCTTTTCTACTCCCGGAAAAGAGTTTTATTTATTTCTTAAATCATTACTTGGGTTTCCGCCGTCAAACCTGCAACTTTATGAAACGGCGGTTACCCATCGGTCTGCTTCCAAGCTGGATTCGCAAAAGAACTGGGTGAATAATGAACGGCTTGAATATTTGGGAGACGCCATCCTGGGGGCGGTTATCGCAGAATTTCTGTATAACCGTTTTCCGAATCAGGACGAGGGCTTTTTGACTCAAATGCGTTCAAAGCTGGTCAACCGCAGTTTTTTGACCGAACTCACCTACCAGACCGGATTGAATAACTATATTAAATCGAACACAAACAACACGCTTGAGAACAGCCACATCTATGGCGATGCGCTGGAAGCCCTCATCGGCGCCCTTTACCTGGATAAGGGATACCAGGTAACCCGGCAGTTCATTACAAAAAAATTGTTACTCAAGTATGTCGACTTAAGGGCCATTCAATTTATCAATACCAATTACAAAAGCCAACTGATCGAATGGAGCCAGAAAAATAAGAAGGAAATCAATTTTAAAACGACGGAGCATCATCAGGGTGACCGGCAACCTACCTTTATTTCGGTGATTACCATTGATGAGGGGATTATCGGACAGGGTAAAGGTTCGTCGAAAAAAGAAGCACAGCAGAATGCCTCTCAACGGGTGATTGAAACGCTCCGGAAAAATCGTCCGGAAACCTTTTAAGGACCTGCGTCATCATCAGTAACGGGTAGTGGGTGATAAGGCTGAACACCACAGTAAACAGTTGAATGCTTAACCGATGAGATTACACTCGCGACTCACGGCCCGCTACTCCCCGGCGTTAAAGATTGTTAAGTCCCGGATCATGATATTTTAGAAAGACTATCTTTGTATGATGAACAGGAAGGTAATTATTACGTTGATCGTCTTTATGGCACTGGTCATGAGTAGTCTGATCCTGGTGCAAACCAATTCCCTCAAAAAGGCATTTGAAATCAGGGAAGAACAGTTTGACCAGACAGTTACGCGTGCGCTTAAACGGGTCATTGAACGGTTGGAGAATGACGAAGCCTTACGGATTCTGAACGGCACCGCACAATCCACGAAGAAACAGGGAGGTTTCTTTCCCAACATCGGGAGCGGAAAAAACAATTTGATCCGTCCCCCGCAATCCCAGGACGTCAGTATCTCCTTTCGTTTTTCGCAACGCAGCAGTACGTCGGTATATGGCGAAGAACTCATCCAGTATTCGGGAAGCCTTAGCGTTGGCCGCACCGAACGGGGCCGGCCCGGTGAGTTCCCTTCAGCGTTTGATGTTGTTCACGATCAGTACAGCTATATTCAACAGCAGTATGATCAGCGCATGAAGAATCAGGCTGATTATTATCTGATCGCCCAAAACCAGCTTGCCATGTCCCAGCTTCCGTTGAAAGAGCGGATCAGCCAGCAGCAACTGGAACATCTCCTTCGGACGGAAATCAGGAACAATGATATCGATCTCGACTTCAAATATGCCATAAAATCATACCCGCAGGGAAAGGAACAATTTGTGTTTGGCAGCAAAAACTATTCTCCGGACAGCCGGAA
>CAZANK010000352.1:0-4360 GCA_964486235.1 uncultured Prolixibacteraceae bacterium
AAGTCGCCGTACATTTCCCGGATCCGCTCATTGTTAATCACCAGCAGGGCATCGACATGCCCTTCCATTTCGGCAATACCATCGATCGCCTGTTTGATCCGGCGACGGCCCTCATTCCGGAACGGTAACGTGACGATACCCACCGTCAGGATATTCATCTCCTTGCAGGCTTCGGCAATCACCGGGGCGGCGCCCGTACCGGTCCCTCCGCCCATTCCTGCCGTGATAAACACCATCTTGGTGATGGGTTCGATGGCCCTTTTTACATCCTCAATATTCTCGATGGCAGCCTGCCGTCCCACTTCCGGTTTGTTGCCCGCCCCACGCCCTTCGGTGAGCGATGCCCCTAATTGCACCCGGACTGGTACCGGACTGTTATGTAACGCCTGGGCATCCGTGTTGCAGACCATAAAACCAACATCCCGGATGCCTGCTGTGTACATGTGATTGACGGCATTGCCGCCGCCTCCCCCGACACCAACGACTTTAATAATCGAACCGGAAGCCTTTTCCAAATCAAAGTTCATGATCTCACTTGCCATATATTCCTTTCTTAATCGTTATCACTTTTTCTTCTTTCACATTTTATCATCCTGATCATCAAAAATGCCGTTAAACTTCCGGAAGAACCAGTTGTCGGTATTTCCGTCTTCGTTCTTGTCCGCGGGACCAACCTCTTCCGACTCCTTCTTTTTCCGTTTAAACCTTTTCGGGGTTTTGATTTTTCCTGACGATTTTTTTACCCGAACTGTTTCAAAGACCCCTTCCGGAAACAACTCCTGCGAATCGTCGTCAATGTTAATATCCGGTTCCGGTACAGGATGAAGGGGGAACGCTTCCACTTCAGGTTTGGGTTGAAGCAGGCTGTTCGGATTGGTTTGAAACCGTGTCGCGATGACCGTCACGCTGATCTTTTTTCCCAGTTTGACGTCAACCCCGTTTCCCCAAATGATATTGGCATCCTGCCCCGCTTTCTCCTGAAGGTTCTCAATAATATCGCCGATTTCGCCCATCGTGATTTCGTCTTCGCCGGAGATGATATTCAAAAGAATATCTTTGGTCCCGTAAATATCATTGCTGTCGAGCAAGGGTGACTCCAGCGCCAGATGAACCGCTTTCATGGCGCGCCCATCTCCTTCAGCGATCCCTGTTCCCATGATGAAGACTTCGCTCCCGGCCATCACGGTATCGACATCGGCAAAGTCGATGTTGATATTCCCGTGAAGCGTAATGATTTCAGCCACCCCTTTCACGGCCGTGCCGATAATGTTGTCTGCTTTTTTAAAGGCCTGCGAGGCCGGAAGGTTCCCATAGATCGTCTGAAGCTTCCCGTTACTGACTACCAGCATACTGTCCACCCACTCCTTCAGCTTTCCGACACCCTCAAGGGCCTGGTTAAACCTGCGCCGCCCTTCGGAAGGAGAAGGAATGGTGACCACCGCGATCGTCAGAATATTCAGCTCCCTGGCCAGCCGGGCAATGACAGGAGCAGCTCCTGTTCCTGTTCCACCACCCATGCCGGCAGTAATAAACAGCATTCTCGTCGTATCCTCCAGCACCCGGCGCACATCTTCCAGGTTTTCAATGGCAGCCTGTTCGCCCAGACCGGGCTGATTGCCGGCGCCACGCCCTTCTGTCAGCGTGACACCCAGTTGAATCTTGATTGGAACCGGGCTTGTTTGCAAAACCTGCGCGTCGGTATTACAAATCAAGAAATCAACTCCCCGGATGCCCTCGTTAAACATGTGATTAACCGCGTTGCATCCGGCTCCTCCCACTCCCAATACCTTGATCAAGGAAGACTGGGCAGGTAAAAATCCGAAATTCAATGTTTCCTCCATCATCGGCGGCGATTCTATAGTCAATTAATACATTTCCGCATCCTGTTCATCTTCGAAAAACAACGTGACCTGTCTGGCAACCTGTTGTTTCACCTGACTGAAAAAGCCAGGCTGGACGTTTTTGGGCTTCTTCTTTCTCAGTGACAACTTTTTCCTGGACATTGACTCGTGGTCCCCCTCATTCAACGCGGCACAAAAGAGTCCCAGTACCGTCGCGTTTCTCGGATCTTCCAGCTCTTTCCAGGACCCTTCCAGTTTCATGCGGGGAATGCCTTTCCGGACATCCATCCCGGTGCGGTAGCGGACCAACTGGGCAAGGTTGGGCATCAAGGCAGATCCTCCGGTGAGGACAATCCCCGCGCCAATCTTATCCAGATAACCCGATTTCCCGATTTGGAAATAGAACGCGTCGATGATCTCCTCCATCCGGGCCTGAATGATGAACGCCAGGTTCTTAAACGAAATCTCCTTTGGCTCCCAGCCCGATATCCCGGGAATGGTCACCACCTTGTCTGCCGGGGCAAAATCGCCCATAGCCTGCCCAAACTGCACCTTCAATGCTTCGGCCTGCCTGGCCAGGATAGAGCAGCCCTCCTTGATATCGTGCGTGATGACGTTTCCCCCAAAGGGGATCATCGAAGAATAGCACAGGATCCCATCGCAATAGACCGCGATCTTGGTTGTGCCTCCGCCGATATCGATCAGGACTACGCCTGCCTCCTTCTCGTCATCCGACAAAAGGACCTCTGACGAAGCCAGCGGGTCGACCAGGCATTTCCTGACCGTAATCCCGATGCTCTTCAAACACATCTTCAGGTTCTCTTCATACGAGCCAGGCGCCACCAGCAGCTTGAATTCCACCTCCAGCTTATCTCCGGTAATTCCCACGGGATCAGGAATTCCGGATTCCTGATCAATCCGGTACAACTGGGGTACCAGATGGTAAATCTTATACTCATCGGGCAGCTCCGTTTTCCCGGCCTGGCGAAACAAACACTGAACATCTTCTTCCGACACCATACGGCTTTCACCGGTATATTGTTCCGCGGGACAGGTAACCGTCTTCAGTTGCTGTCCGCCCACATTCACATAGACTTCGTCAATCTCGTCTTTCATCGCGTCTTCCGCCTGCCGTACCGCTTCATGGACAGCATGGACCGCCTCCCTGATGTTGAGAATGACACCCCTCTTGACGCCCATTGAGCGGGCCCTCCCCACACCCAACAGCTCAATTTTTCCATCTTCATTCTTTCTGCCGGCAACGACCACGATTTTCGTCGTGCCGACATCTACCGCTGCTACGATTTTATTGTTTTTGCCCATATCCGTTACGTTTAGTGCAAACAACCTGATTTTCATATTTTAAGACAATGCGATCGTAACGAGCCCACCCGGTTTCGGCAAAACCCTGTTCATAAAGGGCCTTCAGGTTCCGGAGCTTTTTCTGATAGCCCTCGGGTTCTCCAAAATCCACAAGCTGATCACCCACCAGCGGGACCATCTGAATCTCCCCGCCTTCCACCACATGAACCTGCTTCATCTGGGCGCTCCAAAAGGCGTCATCGCCCATGAAGCTTATCAGCGGCAACAACCGTTCACGGGCAAATTTTTCGTCAACCTCTCCCGTGACAACCAACACGTGCAGGGTAAATTCGCCACGACTGTCAATCCGCACCCCTTCACGGTCCATATAATAGTTTTCTTTCCCGGTCAATATCCGGAACAAAGGCTCCCGCTGTTCAACTTCGACAACCAGTTTCCCTTTCACCTGAAAATGATCAACCGAAAACTGTCTGAACACTTCCGCATTTTTTATTGCCGGAATTTTCGTCAGCCCGCGCTCAATCATTTCCGTATTCATCGCGTACAACGGCCTGTTCAACAACCCGTCATCCAGGTTCCCGATCAGCCGGCTGATTTCATCCCGGTCAACGATTCGCGGCGAGTGGTCCGGAATGACCACCTCCACCTCCCCGCATGTCACTCTTGCCAGCCTGCGTGAAGAAAAAACCAGGGACGCTGTGATCAGCGCCACGGTCAATACGAAAACTGCTATTTTAAGAAACAACTTCATTCAGTATCAAACCAAAACATTCTAACATTCTAATAATCTGACATTTCCTTTAAAATGCCGGCCACGGGCTCCACCAAATTCTCAATATCACCGGCCCCCATCATCACGATGATGCCAGGCTTCAGTCCCCGCGCCGCTTCCAATAAGTTGCCCTTTTTGACCACCCGGCTGTTTTCATTCTTCATCTGGTCGAGGATCAGGGCGGAGGTTACTCCCGGTAATGGTTCTTCGCGTGCGGGATAGATATCCAGCAAAATGACTTCATCCAGCCCATCGAGCTGTGCCGCAAATTCTGCGGCAAAATCGCGTGTCCGGCTATACAAGTGAGGCTGGAAAATCCCGGTGATCCATTTCCCGGCGAACATGGACCTGACGGAACGGATCGTTGCATTCAACTCTTCCGGATGATGGGCATAATCATCGATCAACAGGTATTCCTCACTCC
>CAZANK010000353.1:0-2017 GCA_964486235.1 uncultured Prolixibacteraceae bacterium
TTGCCCCGCCTGAAGGGAGCGCAATTCTCATGGCCGACTGGGCGGCGACGCCGCTCAGGTCATCCTGATCCAGGTACCTGGATACAAAAACAAGCGCTAAGAATGTTTTCACCGGTCCGGCCGCACCGATCACCTGGTTCTTTTCGTTTGTGGCCGTACATTGGTCCATGATCTTGTCCAGCCACAGCAGCTTTTGGTCGTCGGGAATGCCTGCCCGATTCACCTGCTTGAGGTAGGCGCCGAGCGCATCAGTTCTGAAGGCGTTATTTCCGGCAAAAACTTCGAACAGCGCCGGCAGGGCCGCGTGGCCGCTCCAGTTGGTCAGTGCCTTGAAGGCGGCTTCGTTTTCGGATTTTTTCCCGGCTTTCAACAGGGAAACCACACTCTTTAGCGCTCCTGCATCGTTCAGATAAGGCAGCACCGGGATCAGCTTTTCTTTCTGTGTCCCTGATGTCAGCTTGTTCAGTATGACGGAAGCATCGGGACGATCGTCCGAAGCGTAAAGGTTGATGATTGCCCGCTGGGCTGCTTCGGTTTCCGCGTTCGCGGCAGACTTTTCGAGAAGCGTGATCAGGTTGCTGATGTTGGCGGACTGCGACGTGCTGCTGAGAGCCAGGTACGCAGCCTGCCGGACTTCGGCGTTCCCGGAGCCGGCAAGTTTTTCAATCAGCTTGAAATGATCCTTTGATCCCCGTGCGGCCAGCACGCGGATGAGTACTGTTTTGGCGGCGTCATTCACTTCATCCGTCGCGGCGGCAAGCTGATCGCATTGTTCGGAGGAAGAGGCCGTAAGCAGGGCTTCTTCCAGCACCGGATAGTCAGCCGGATCCTGGGTTTGTAACTGATCAAGCAGGGTGGGTACGGCAACTTCTTTTTGGTTCACCGCCAGCGCCATGACCGCTTCCCGGCGAACGGCGGCATCTTTTGCCGACAGCGATGGCAGGATCATCCCGGCAAGGATGTTTTCTTCCTGCAGGGGTGACAAAAAGAACAGCAGCTCAGCCTGGGTTTCCGCGGGTAGCTTGCTGAACAGGGCAACCCATTTCCCGGCTCCCTGCCCGGGCAGGTTGGCTTTTGCGATTCTCAGGACGGCATTGCGGTATGCTTTATCGGAATTTCTGATCTCTTTCAGCAACAGGGGCGTGGAAGCTTCCCCCTGATTGGCAGCCAGGATGTCCAGGGCAGTCGATCGGAAATGTAACTGCTCCTTTTTTGTGCAGTTTTTGAGGGCGGCAGCGGCCAGCGAGCTGCTGAGCCTGGTTTCGCCGTTTCCCGCCAGTTGTTTGGCATACCGGAAGTAAGCCACCATGGTTTCGCTTTCATCGCCCGACCAGCCAGCCTTCCCGGCCGCCGATTTAAACAGTTTCGATGCTTCCGGGCTTCCAATTTCTGCCAGCGCGGCATAAACCTGGAGCAGAACCCTGGGGGTTGCCGTTGAGGAAAGGGAAATCAGCGATGCTTCTGCGGGACTGTATTTTAAGGTTCCCAGGGCCTTGATCAGTTCGATCCGCGCATCCCCGGATTGATTTTTCAGGCTGCTGAAAATCGCCGCGGCAGCTTCTTCCGTGCCAATGGACGTGAGTGTCGCGATGGCCGGCGAAGACAAGCCGGGTGTGCCCAGGTACTGCGCAAGCGCCGCCACGGCAGGCGATCCTCCGCAGAACACCAGTTCCCGGATCAGGAAAGACTTTATTTCCTGGTCCGAGGCGTTGCCCAGGGCTTTCAGGAAGCATGTTTCAATCGTTTCCCGGTCTTTTTCGCGTCCCGGCGCGCCGCCGTAACGGGCCAGTCCGGAAAGGGCGTAACGTACCTGTGTATCGTCGCCTTTACCCGGGGGGACGAGCAGACTGAAAAATTTGGACAAGCCTTCCGAACCGAGCGCCGTCATTTCGCTCATGAGTTGGTTGCGGTGTTCAGTGTCGGTTGCCGGGAACTGGGCCAGCATATCGGCCACTTTCGTATCGACAGTTCGTTTGTCCTGGGCGAAACCCGGCACAGCCAGGATCGCTGCCAACAG
>CAZANK010000353.1:2117-4354 GCA_964486235.1 uncultured Prolixibacteraceae bacterium
ATTTTCCATTCGCCGCGCATCGGCTGATTGATCAGTTTATTGGCTTCCTCGTCGTTGATGAACTCCTGTTTGTCAGGATCAAATTCGAGATGACGACCAAGCCGTAATGCAACCACGCCCATGTTGACAATTGTCGCTGAACGGTGTCCGTTCTCTTCGTTGAGGGCGAATTTTTTCCGGGTGCGGACCGACTCGCTGAAAGTCGTGATCCGCGGTTCGGGATCGGGAAGGGAAGCGATCAGTTGGCCCAGCCCGGGAATATCCGATTTAAACCCTTTGAAAATCTTCCCCTTGGGCCCTTCGATGTAAGCGGCCTGCTGGTCCCGGTTTTCACCGTCGAGGATGATCTGGCATCCGTCGGCATACGTATAGGTGATCTTTCGCCAGGTACCGATGGCATCATCATGTTGCTGCGGGGCGTCGATTTCCACTTTCACCGGACTGGTATCGTCCTTATCCAGAATATACTGAACCGGGTCGATGTAATGCTGGCCCATGTCGCCCAGACCGCCGCCGTCATAATCCCAGTATCCCCGGAACGTGCCGTGTACGCGGTGTTTGTTGTAGGGCTTCACGGGAGCCGGGCCGAGCCACATGTCATAGTCAAGTTCGGCGGGAACAGGTTCAGGCTGCAGGTTGGGTTTGCCGACCCAGTAGAACTTCCAGTCAAAGCCGGTCACCCCGCTGATGGTCACTTTCAAAGGCCAGCCCAGTGCACCGCTTTGCACGGCTTTCTTCAACGGCTTAACCGTGGTATTCAACCCATAGAAATTGTCTTTGAACCGGAACCATGTATTCAGGCGGAACATGCGGCCGGTTGCATTGATGGCTTCCACGACCCGTTTCCCTTCACCGATGGTTCGGGTCATGGGTTTTTCACACCATACGTCTTTCCCTGCCTGGGCAGCCATGACCGACATGATGCCATGCCAGTGAGGCGGAGTGGCAATGTGGACAATGTCGATGTCGGGACGAAGCAATAATTCGCGGAAGTCGGAATACCCTTTCACCTCCGGGCCAACCTTTTGCAAGGTGGAATTCAGATGGTTTTTATCGACGTCGCAGATGGCCAGCAGACGGGTTCCTTCATAAGCAATATGTCCCTGTCCCATTCCGCCAACGCCGACAATGGCCTTGGTTAACTGATCGCTGGGAGCCAGGAATCCGCTGCCCCCTAAAACATGCCTGGGAATAATGGTAATCCCGGCCGCGGCGACGAATGATTTCTTAAGAAAATCACGCCGGTTGTTGATGTGCTCACTCATGTGATTCGTATTGATTTAGTTGTGTTACAAATTTATGAAATTCTGTTGTAAAGATAAGGAAGAAGTGTATAATACCAGGGGTACTAAAAGGGGTAACAGGAAAAGAAAGTCGTAAGTTGGAAACCGAAACTCCAGTCCCTGGATTCTTCACTCATGGCTCATGGTCATGCTGCGGAAATCGACCGGGTAGGATTCCTGATAGAGCTCCTGATACAGTTTCGTGAAATGATCATAGACCGTATGGGCGAGGCTCAGCTTTCCCTGGAGGGTGAGCATCGCCAGTTTTTTATACAGGGCCGGCTCATTCAGCGGGTCATGAAGGCTGATTACATCGGCCATTTCATAGACCAGCGCCGCATATCGGATTTCATCGATCCTGTTCAGAAATGATAGTCCCAGTTCGATAATGCGGTCGCTCATTTTACTGAGGTAGGGGTCAAGCCAGGATTCGCTCATGTTGGGAAAGAGTGTTCCTGCATTCAGAATTTTAAATAGCGCCTTTAGTTCATCAACCGGAACCGGAGCGTCCTTTTGCAGCTTTTCCAGCTTTTCGATCCTGCTCAACGCATCTGTGTAATCGCAATAACAGCACGGATCCAGTTCAATGAACCAAAGTTTATCACGAAATACCAGTCTCACGTCCGAGCAGGATGAAAGAATTGATTTCAGATTTTGGGCGCTGGTGCCACGGGTGTTTTTTGAATGCTGCGGACTCATGCCCGGCCATAAGATGCCGGACAGTTTGTTGGTCGTGATCCCTTTTTGTCCGTTTACACTGTGCAGAAGAACCAGGACAAACATCTGTTTGATCTTGGGCGGGAATTTCCGGCTGATATCGGTGCCATCCTGGTTGATCAGGCGCAGTCCTCCGAAACAAAGGACCTGTTCACGGGGTGCCCTGCTGGTTGACTCCCTGGCGGACAGCAGGCGGCGATGTCCCGGTACCATGCTTTTGAAGACCCGTCTTTTCTT
>CAZANK010000354.1:0-4354 GCA_964486235.1 uncultured Prolixibacteraceae bacterium
GCACATGAGCGATCTTGGTCATCCGGTTTTTAATGATGATACCTATGGCGGCAACCAGATTCTTTGGGGAACGACATTCCAGAAATACCGGCAGTTTGTGCAGAACTGTTTCGCGGTCCTCCCCAGACAGGCGCTTCATGCCAGGACGCTGGGGTTTGTCCATCCGGTTACCGGTGAGGAGATGCTGTTTGATTCCGAACTCCCTGCCGACATGAGAGAAGTGATTGAGAAATGGCGAAGATATCTGTCCGGTCGCGAGTAATTCAGGAGACCGGAGACCGGAGACCGGAAGAACGAAAAGACTCAATAGTCGTGAGTAATATGAAATTTTGGACAACTTTACAGGAATGAAAAACATAGCTGTTGTTTACGGGGGCGATTCATCCGAGTATGTGGTGTCCGTGCAGAGTGGTAAGAACGTGTACCAGTCGATCGACCCCGCGATGTTCCGGCCATGGCTGGTCGAGATGCGTGGTCTGGAGTGGAACGTGATGGCCGGCGATAAGAAGATCGCCGGCGTGGATAAGCGCGATTTCAGCTTCATGCTGGAGGGCAGGCGTGTCCGGTTTGATTACGCCTACATCATGATTCATGGCACTCCCGGCGAAGATGGTATCCTGCAGGGTTATTTTGACCTGCTGAGAGTGCCTTATTCGTCGTGCGGTGTGCAGGCCTCGTCGCTGACCTTTAACAAATACTTTTGCAGCAATTACCTGCGGAATTTCAGCATCCCGATAGCCCGGTCGGTGCTGGTCAAAAAAGGCCGGGCCGTGAGCATCCCCGATCTGATTAAGGAAACGGGTTTGCCGGCATTTGTAAAACCGAATACCAGCGGCTCAAGTTTTGGCGTGACCAAGGTGAAGTCGGACGAAGCGCTGGCGCAGGCTATCGAAAAGGCCTGGAACGAAAACAGTGACGCGCTGGTGGAAGAATTTATTGACGGAAGGGAGTTTACCTGCGGACTGGTCAAGCTGAAGGATCAGGAGCTGGTTTTTCCCGTGACCGAGGTGGTGCCCAGGAATGAGTTTTTTGATTTCGAAGCGAAATATACCCGGGGAATGACCGACGAGATCACCCCGGCCCGGCTGTCGCCTGCGCTCACCCGCGATGTTCAGCAACTGGCTTCGGGAATATACGACCTGTGCGGGTGCGAAGGAATTGTCAGGATCGACTTCATCCTGAAGGATGACCGGTTTTATTTCCTCGAGGTCAATACCACGCCGGGGATGACGGCCACCAGTTTTATTCCCCAGCAGCTTGCCGCGATGGGCAAAGACCTGAGAACCATGCTGACACAGGTCATCCTGGAGAAGCTTCAATAATTTTCTTTTTTAATGTCCTTTCAGGAGGCCAAAGGTCTCCTTTTTTTGTAACTTTAAAATTCATTTTTTTCCGTCTTGAGGAGAAAAACACGACTGATTATCAATTCGATTTATTAACCAGATGGCAGGAGAGAAAAAAAATACGCGGGCCGCTTCGACCATTGACCAGATTAACGCCCAGTACGGGAAACTGCCCCCGCAGGCCCTGGATGTGGAAGAAGCTGTTCTGGGGGCGTTGATGCTTGAGCGCGACGCGTACGTGACCGTCGCCGATATTATTGACACCGGCAGCTTTTACAAGGACGAACACCGGAAGGTCTTTGAAGCGATCAAATACCTGTCGACCCACGAGCGTCCGGTCGACCTGCTGATGGTTACCCAGGAGCTGAAGAACCGGGAGCAACTGGAGGAAGTGGGCGGGCCCCTGTATATTACCCAGCTCACGAGCCGTGTGGCATCGGCTGCCCACCTGGAATTCCATGCGCGGATCATTGCCCAGAAGTTCATTCAGCGGGAGCTGATCCGTGTTTCGTCGGAGATCCAGGTGAAAGCGTATGATGCCACCATGGATGTGGACGATCTTATTGACTTTTCTGAAACGTCTCTGTTCAAGGTGGCAGAGGGGAACATCAAAAAAGAAACCCTTCCGATAAAGCCGATCCTGCGGGAAGCGGCACGGCAAATTGAAGAAGCGTCGCGCCGGGAAGACGGGCTGAGTGGCATTCCCAGCGGATTCACCGCGCTGGACCGCATCACGTCGGGCTGGCAAAAGACAGACCTGGTGATCATTGCGGCCCGCCCGGCCATGGGAAAAACAGCCTTCGTCCTCTCGATGGCCCGCAATATGGCGGTGGAGCACCGAAAACCTGTGGCCGTGTTTTCGCTGGAAATGTCGTCGGTGCAGTTGGTGAACCGGTTGATCGCTGCCGAAACGGAGCTCGGCTCGGATAAGATCAAGAACGGACGCCTGGCCGAATGGGAATGGGAACATTTTAACCGGAAGCTGAATGTCCTGGAAGAGGCGCCGATGTTCATCGACGATACGCCCGCGCTTTCGATCTTTGAATTTCGGGCAAAATGCCGCCGGCTGAAGTTGCAGCACGATATCGGGGTCGTCATCGTCGACTACCTCCAGTTGATGACCGCGGGGACTGACGGGCGCGGGAACCGGGAGCAGGAGGTCAGCCTGATCTCCCGCTCGCTGAAGGCCATCGCCAAGGAGCTTGATATCCCCATCATTGCCCTTTCCCAGTTAAACCGCTCGGTCGAGTCGCGCGAAGGGAAAAGGCCCCAACTGTCCGATCTCCGCGAGTCGGGCGCCATTGAGCAGGATGCCGACCTGGTGTTGTTTATCCACCGGCCCGAGTATTACGGGATTACGGAAGATGAAAACGGGAATTCGCTGCTGGGAGTCGCCGAGATCATTGTCGCCAAACACCGGAACGGTTCCGTGGGCGATGTTCAACTGGCATTCAAAAAGCAGCAGGTTAAATTCTGCGACCTTGAAAGCATGATCCCGGAAGAGATTGGCGGGGGCATCCTGGGCCATACCTTCAGTTCAAAAATGAATGCCGATTCCCGGATATCCGGAATGCCGGTCAACGCCGGCTTTGAAGATGAACGCCACGGTCCATACGGGAATCCTGACGCGGACGATGTCCCGTTTTAGCGTGATGGATGTCTTTTGAAGGAATTCACTTATAAAATTCATGGTGGGTGGCTTGCTCTTCCCCATCATTAAAGACCGTGTAATCGACAATCATTGTTCCCGCGCACCCATCATAAGTTCCGCTGCCTTCAACCCAACCAACAAAGCCATTGCCGAAGGTGAACGGTTGGTGGGGTACGGTGACGATCTGACCGAACGTGCCCGACAGCTCATAGTAAATGGTTGATCCCGGCGCAGGGTAATCCCAGAAATTATCATTCAGGATTCTGTTGGCATGTTCCGGGTCTTTTATCAGGTTCACCGGATAAACTGCATAACCTTCCTCATCGCAATGGTATTCTCCGGTAAACTGATTGATATCGAGCTCGCAAAACAGTGAAATCTCAAACGTCATGGTGTCGGGAATCCCCACTTTACCGGCCCAGGTTGTTTCCAGCGCCGCAATTCTGCCAATCGTGTTGACGTCCGAATCAGACCGGACAATCACCCGGTAGGGGTCATCGGTCCCGGTAATTGTGAAAAGACCTTCAACAACGGTGAATTCGTAGCTTGAACCACCTCTGGCCCGGGCAAAAAAATCATAATCATAACCGGTGTAGATTTTCGATGGACCTGAAACTTCCGTCTTTCCCGGTTCGATGCCGGCGTAATCGTATCCGTCGTTATTCGTACAGGCAGCAAGCAAAAGTATGCCCGGGAAAATGATGCTGTTTCTTGTCAATATTCTGTTCATCATAGCGATTTGAGATTTAAAACCATCCGCCGTTTGAGGTGTTGATTCCATCCGCATGTTCAATGCCCCCATACGTGTAAATAGGGAGGCCAAGCGCTTCAAGTTCTTTACCGGGTACCGGATAATGCAGGAATTGTCCGTTTTGAAGCATATCTCTTCTTCTCATGTCGTAAAACCCGATCATAAACCCTTGTGACACTAATTCAATGTCACGTTCATAAAAGATTGCCGTCAGGATTTGTTCTTTGGTGGCCGATGCAGGCAGGTCGGAAAGGCCACCGCGTGACTTCCGGGGAAGGTTCACATCGTTTAGGATCGCGAGGGCCTGCGCTTTCTGGTCCAGCATCGCATACGCTTCTGCTTTGTATAACGCGTTCTCATAGGCCCTGAATTCATGGAGTGTGCCAAATCCGAGATACATACTGTTGTCGAATCTTTTGTACCGGTAGTTTGAGAAATGATAGTATCCGCGGGCGGGCCTGAAATCGACCGAGGGTAAGAATTCATAGTCCGAGAGTAACCGGGCATCGTTACTGAGCGCCTGTCCTGCAGTGAGTCCGGTATGGACCACCTGCGCGACGCCATCGGCCCAGTAGTTTTTGGGGTATTGAGGGTCAAGCAAATTGATGA
>CAZANK010000355.1:0-4351 GCA_964486235.1 uncultured Prolixibacteraceae bacterium
TTAGTCGCGTTCAATTGATTTCCCTCCGTCGCTATACGGCTTTTCCCGAAAAAAGATTTTTCGGTTGTTTCCGAATATCGAACAAGGCTTCTCCTTCAAGCGCCACGACCCTTCCCTTGCTGAAATCCGTTTTGTATTTCAGTTTCGAGTTCCCGTTCAGCCAAACGGTTGAGCTATCGGGCAACATGATCATGGTTTTATGCCCGTAGGGCGAAACAACTTCCGACCAGAGATCCTTTTGCTTATGGAGATCCAGCGCCCGGTATCCGGCTGCACCTAAGATGAACAGCAATACCGAAGCTGCTATGCGCAACAAATGCCGGATATAATTTGTGGGGCGGGCAGATTTTAAGGTTCTTTTTTCGATGTTTTTCCAGCCCCTGGTCTGATCTGGCTGATAGGATGGCGGGATATTCCCGTTTATGGAATAAAGAACCTGCAATTCATCCCAAAACCGCTGGTTTTCCCGGTCCTGAATCCACTCAATAAAGAGAGGGTCAGGTTGGGCAGGCTTGCCTTCAAGCTGGTTGAGCAGGATATTCCAGGGAATTTGATTCTTCATAGACGCTGTTAATATTCCTCAATAAGTACCTTATCTTTTGCCCATCCCCTAAAAAAGTTTTCAAAAAAAAAGTCGCGTTCGCTGTTACCTGTTTCATTTCAGACTTCGGGTTGAACAAAAGTAAGCCTGACTTTCGTATAAGCTGTTACCGGATTGTTATGGAAATTCTAATTATACCTTATGAAAATATTGTAAAATAGTTACAGAAAGATTAGAAAACGGTTAAAGGCGGTGTTTAAGGACATCGGCTCCTATTCTTATTCAGACGGATATGGTGATGATTCAGATGCGATGTGGGGAAAGAACTGAAGCATTTTGCTTGTAACAAGACTCACCTTTCGGAGCGCGCTCAAAGATAAAAGTGGAGCAGGAACAGCAGGAAGATTTCTTTTCGGTAAGGTGACAAAGCAGCCCGTAGTTTTTTTAAGGCGATCGTGATCTGATTTTCCACAGTTTTTGCCGAGATGTTTAATCTTTCGGCAATTTCCCGGTGGCTCAGATTTTTGACTTTGCCCATCAGGAATATCTCTTTGCATTTGGGCGGAAGGTCTTCGACTGCCGCGTTCAAGACAGACCGGAATTCTTCGGTGTCAAAGTAAAATTCATCATGATTGGTTTGATCGTCAAAGTCTGTTATCGTTAATCCTTTTAAAATCCGTTTCCGGGTGTTTTGGTTTCTGATTTCTTTCAGGCTCCTGTATTTTGACGCGGTGAACAGGTAAGACTTGACAGAATGCGTAATTTTCAGGTGTGTTTTGTTTTCCCAGAAATAAACAAAGATGTCCTGAACAATTTCTTCTGCCAGGCTTGTATCGTGCACATAAATGTTTACAAAGTTGCACAATCCGGCATAATACTTTTCAAAGAAATACCTGAAGGCCTTTCTGTCGCCTTCAATCATCCTTTGAACAATAAATAGTTCATCTGTTTGTTTTTCCAATTCAATCAAGCATCGTTTTCGTACTAAGTATATCTTCGTCTAATTAGCCCATCAACGGATGGAACTCGCCAATAACCATCCCTTTATGTGTCAAAAGTTATTCCATGGCTCGTTTCATCTGAATTTGTCTGAGGGTCCAAAGTCGCACGTTTTTAGCAAAGTTAGAAATTTTAACATCTGAAACGAGCAGTTCTTTTATTTTTGGTTTCGGAGAGCCTGCCGCGGTTGAAGAATTCTGTAAAAAGATGAAAGTTTAAGAAAAAAAAGGTAATATTGTCGGTCTGTTCTTTGAATCTTCCCAAGCCGGAGAAAAAGAGCAGGTTGGGCGGTTGTGAATGAAGATACCAAAGAATGATGCCTGTCGGCCGGGAAGGCAGCATGGTTGAATACACTAAATAATTAATCTATGAAACGGGCAGTGATTACAGGTATGGGTGCGATAACCCCCCTCGGGAACAGTGTTCCGGAGTTTTGGGAAAACCTGACCAGGGGAAAGAGCGGAGCAACTTTGATTACCAGATTCGATACGACCCGGCATAAAACAAAGATTGCCTGTGAAGTGAAAGGATTCGATCCTTGTCTGTACATTGAAAAGCAGGAGGTCCGGAGAATGGATTTATACACGCAATTTGCCATCGCTGCGGCAGATGAATGTATCAACGACTCCGGCATTGACCTTCAGGCATGTGACCGGAGCAGGGCTGGTGTGATCATTGCCACAGGGATCGGGGGTATGATCACCTTTGAAGAGGTGATCCTGGCTTTTGGCGAGAATGGCAAAGACCCCAGGTTCAATCCTTTTTTCGTGACCAAGATGATTGCAAACATGGCCACCGGACAGTTATCGATCCGGTATGGGTTGCATGGGGTGAGTTACACCGTGAGTTCTGCCTGTGCCTCTTCGAATAATGCGATCGCCAACGCCCTGGACCTGGTCCGGTTGGGTAGGGTGGATTTGATGCTTGTCGGGGGGTCTGAGGCCTGTATCACGGAGGCAGCCATTGGCGGGTTTAATGCCATGAGAGCGTTGTCTGTACTGAATGATACGCCCGAAGCGGCCTCCCGCCCGTTCGATAAAACCCGTGATGGTTTTGTGGCCGGCGAAGGAGCCGCCGTGCTGATGGTGGAGGAGCTTGGGCACGCGCGAAAAAGAGGAGCCCGGATCTATTGTGAACTTGCCGGTTACGGGGCTGCTTCCGATGCTTTTCACGTCGCTGCTCCTCATCCGGATGGACTGGGAGCCATCCTGTCGATGGAAGGCGCTTTGGCCGACGCCGGGCTGACCGAACAGGACGTGACCTGGATCAATGCGCATGCCACCGCGACGCCAACCGGCGATATCAGCGAATGCAGGGCCATTGAAAAAGTTTTCAGTCAGTCGATGCATTCGATGCAGATCAGCGCCCCAAAATCCATGACAGGCCACCTGCTGGGCGCTGCAGGGGCTATCGAGGCGGTCGCCTGCGTGAAGTCCATCGAATGTGGAATGATACCTCCGACCATCAATCTTGAAGAAACAGACCCTGAAATCAATCCCCGGTTAAATTTTACGGCTCGTCATGCCTGTGAGAAAGCGGTGAACGTCGTCCTGAACAATACCTTTGGTTTTGGGGGGCACTCCTCGACAACCGTTTTCAGAAGATGTGGCCTTTAGACTGGCAGGGACAGCGTATATCCCGGATTCCCGGCAACAACACCCGGCCCGCCAATATTAATTTATCCTGGATTTGATTTTCCCTTTACGTGGGGTCGCCTAAAAATCCATATCTTTAGGGAAAGCTTACGTGTATGCAAATCCCCGGTTTTGTAAAAAATGACCCGTGGCTTGAGCCATACGGTGCGGTCGTATCTTCCTGGCAGAAAGCTGCAAAACGGAAGGAGGCGGAGTTGACAGGCGAAAAAAACCTCGTTGAATTCGCGGGTGGTCATCTTTGGTTTGGTCTGCACCGCACGGCGGATGGTTGGGTGCTGAGGGACTGGGCTCCTCATGCGGAGGCCATTTTCTTGACCGGACCATTCAATAACTGGACTGAAAATGACGCGTACCGGTTCCGCTCTTGCGGCAATGGGGAATGGGAATTAGATATGAATGAAGACCAACTTCATCATGGCGATCTGTATGCATTTTCCATCCATTGGCCAGGTGGGCAGGGGAAGCGTATCCCTGCCTGGGCCAACCGGGTCGTCCAGGACGAACAGACCCTGATCTTCAACGCCCAGGTATGGGAGCCCCCTCAGCCGTATCGATGGAGATATCCCGGCTTTAAGCGAGGCGGAGAAGCGCCGTTGATCTATGAAGCGCATGTCGGCATGGCCGGCGAGGAAGAACGGGTGCATACGTACCGGGAATTCACCGAACAGCTCCTTCCCCGTATCAAAAAGGCCGGCTACAACACCATCCAGTTGATGGCTGTGCAGGAACATCCCTATTATGGAAGCTTTGGATACCATGTTTCCAGTTTCTTCGCCCCCTCTTCACGGTTTGGGACCCCCCACGAACTGAAGGCGTTGATCGATACGGCCCATGGCATGGGGATGGCGGTGATCATGGACCTGGTCCATTCCCATGCTGTGAAGAATGAAGTGGAAGGACTTGGAAAATATGACGGTACCCGCTACCAGTTTTTTCACGGCGACCAACGGGGAGAGCATCCGGCCTGGGATTCCTATTGCTTTAACTATGACAAGAATGAAGTGCTGCATTTTCTGTTGTCGAATATCCGTTACTGGATGGAGGAATATCGCTTTGATGGGTTTCGCTTCGACGGGGTTACCAGCATGATGTATTTTGATCACGGACTGGGGAAAGCATTTTCCGGCTATGCCGATTATTACAGTCAGAATACCGA
>CAZANK010000356.1:0-4338 GCA_964486235.1 uncultured Prolixibacteraceae bacterium
TAATAGAAGTGTTTGCTGTTCTTATTCCAGTACCGGATGAGCAAATAGCCAAACAACATTCCCCCGAGATGGGCAAAGTGAGCCACGTTGCTGCCAGGGCGTGCAAATCCGAGATAAAGCTCGAGCAGTCCGTACCCGATCACAAAGTATTTGGCTTTGATCGGGATAGGCGGGAAAAGCAACATCAGCCGCGTATTGGGGAACAACATGCCAAAGCCAAGCAGAACTCCGAATACCGCGCCCGAGGCTCCCACGGTTGGAATGTTCAGCAGCAGGTTCAACTTCCCCATCAGGGGGTCGGAGAAGTTTTTCCCCTGCCTGAAAACCTCCACTCCCTGTTGCATGACCAGGTCGACCTGTTCCGGGCTCATTTTTGAAAGGAGTGACTGATATTCCACGAAATTCACAAACAGGTGTAATGCAGCAGCGCCCAGTCCGGTGACGAAATAATAAATGAAGAAGCGCTTGGGTCCCCAGACGCTTTCCAAAACCCTCCCAAACATCCATAACGCGAACATGTTAAAAAATAAATGCATGAAGCCGCCGTGCATGAAAATATGAGTGACCAGTTGAAAAGGCCGGAATGCCGGTGAAAAGATAAAATGCAATCCCAGTATCGAATTCAGATCAGCGCCCCGCATGTTGACGATGTATGTGGCCAGCAACATCAACACGTTGATCATGATCAGATTTTTTACGACAGGGGGTATATTTCCGAAAACAGGTCTGTGATTTTGCATGTTTAAAAATTTAGTTTACCGCTACAATCGCTGCGCCAAAATTTTCTTCTGTGTAAAGTAAACAAATATCAGTCACTTTCACGTTAACATTTTCTCAAAATGTTCCAGGGGAACAATCGTTAACACGTGCTTTCCCGCGGGTGAAAAGTTGGGGTTGGCACAACCGAAAAGCTGATCGATCAATTGGTTGACCTCTTCCGGCTTCATCACGTAGCCATACGGGATGGCCGATGCCCGCGCCAGTGACGCCGCCAGCGCTTCCCTCGCCTTTTCCCTCAAATTGGCCGCCGTGCTTTTCAAGTCTTCCAGTAACCCCTCGATCACCGCCAGCGGCGAGGGGTTATTCAGCAGTCCCGGCGTGCCGTTGATGACAAAGCGGTCATCCCCAACGTCGCGTATATCAAATCCCAGCGGCTTCAGGTCGTCCAGGACCGATCTTAACAGCGCGGCATCGGCTGCATGCAGTTCAAACGACTGTGGAAAGAGTTGCTGCTGACTGGCAATCTCCTGGCTGCCCAGAATGGCCATGAAGTTTTCATACAAAATGCGTTCATGGGCCCGCCGCTGATCAATGACCATCAACCCTGACTTCACAGGCGCCAGGATATATTTGTTTTTGAACTGGATGCAGGTTTTTCCGGTGAAGACTTCCTCCGCCGGAACAGTCGCGCGCGCTTCAGGCTGTTCATCCGGTAGCGGCAGGAGGCCTTCTTTTTTTTCTTTTTTCTGAAAATCCTGATAAAGCTTTTCCCAGTGCCTCACCTGATCCCGTTGTCCGGAAGAAAAACTCCCTGAAGCCGCGGATGGTTTTTTGGGGGTCTCGAACGGATTATAGGCAGGATCGATCTGGATTGCCGGAGGAGCAATTCCTTCCCGGCTTCTGGGCGCAACGGGAATTTCAATGCTGCCCGCCTGGTCAAAGTCGATCGACGGGACGATGTTGAATTTTCCTAATGCCTCGCGCACCGAGGCATGAATGATTTGCCAGATGGCCGACTCATTCTCAAATTTGATCTCCGTCTTGGTGGGGTGGATGTTGATATCAATGCTGCCCGGGTCCGCTTCAAAATAAAGGAAGTACGACGGGATGCTCTCCGGGGGCAGGATCTTTTCGTAAGCCTGGATCACAGCCCGGTGAAAAAACGGATGCTTCATAAACCGGTTGTTGACGAAGAAAAACTGTTCGCCGAAGGATTTCCGGGCGAATTTCGGCTGACCGACGTACCCCGTGATCCGGACCAGGGAGGTCTCCGTGTGGACGGGGATCAGGTTCTGTCCGGTGTTTTTCCCGAACAGGGCCATCACCCGCTTCCGGATGTGATCGTCTTTGCCCAACTCACAGATCGCCTGCTGATGATGGAACAGCGAAATGCCGATACCGGGATTGGCCAGGGAGATCCGCTGGATTTCGCTGATGATGTGTTTGAGCTCTGTCGGGTTCCCTTTCAGGAATTTTCTCCGGGCAGGGACATTGAAAAACAGGTTCTTGACCATGAAGTTGGATCCGCAGGCGCAGGTGGCCGGTTCCTGTTTGAAAAGCCGGGACCCCCCGATGTGGAGATACGTGCCGATCTCTTCATCGTGGAGGCGGGTGGTCAGTTCCACATCGGCGACGGCCGCGATGGACGCCAAAGCCTCTCCGCGAAAGCCCATGGTGCGGATGGCAAACAAATCACTTGCCGAACGGATCTTTGACGTCGCGTGACGCTCAAACGCCATGCGCGCATCAGTGGCCGACATGCCGCATCCGTTATCGCTGACCTGGATCAGTGTGCGCCCTGCGTCCTTGATGTTGACCGTGATTTGCGTCGCTCCCGAATCAATGGCATTCTCGACCAGCTCTTTGACCACGGATGCCGGACGTTGGATCACCTCGCCGGCGGCGATCTGGTTAGCGACGGAGTCGGGGAGAAGCTGGATGATATCAGACACGGAATTAAAATTTCAGTAACAGATAAAAAATCATGCTCAAAATAACAACCAGCAAGATCAGCCTGATGGCCGACTTTTTCCTGGCATCCCCCGCCGTTCCCGACGCCTTCATGGAACGCCGGAATTGTCCGCGGATGTTGGGCCTGTAATTCGTATCCCCCCACTCCTTTTTTTCGGAAAGCCCCAGCTCGCTCCTGATCCGCTCTTCGCGTTCCTTCATCGCTTCCTGGTCCGGATCATAAAAGCGATACGGGATATTGAACTTTTTTGGTTTTGGCGTATGGAAAAATTTTCCAATCATGGTTCACTTGTTATGTGGAATACAAAACTACAAAAAGGAACCCAGACCGTAAAATCGGGTTAAAAAAACGCGACTTAGTTTTAAAAATTTGTTTATTATGATTATTAGCTGTAAATTTCTCTTCTTTTTGAAACGTAATCTGATCCGCCATGATGATCAAGACCTTTGCTTCGGCAGTCCATGGGATTGATGCAACGACCATTACCGTAGAAACAGATGTTTCCCAGGGAATCAAGTTTTTTTTGGTGGGATTGCCCGACAATGCCGTGAAGGAGAGTCAGCAGCGCATTGAATCGGCCCTCCGGCTCAATGGTTTTAAGTGGCCAAGACGAAAGGTGGTCATCAACATGGCGCCGGCCGATCTGCGCAAAGAAGGGTCGGCCTATGATCTGCCCCTGGCAATAGCCGTGCTGGCGGCGTCCGAACAGGTTCAGCCCGGCAACCTGGGGAAATACGTACTCATGGGCGAGCTCTCTCTCGACGGCACCCTGCAGCCCATCAAAGGGGCGCTGCCGATTGCCATCAAAGCCCGTGAAGAAGGGTTTGAAGGATTCATCCTTCCTGCTCAAAATGCCCGCGAGGCGGCGGTCGTGGATGACCTCAGGGTATACGGTGTGGAAAACATCAAACAGGTTGCCGGCTTCTTTAACGGGGTGGCAGTGCTTGGGCAGACCATGGTCAACACCCGCGAGGAATTCTATAAAATGCTGGATCATAACGATGTGGACTTTGCCGACGTCAAGGGACAGGAGAACGTGAAACGGGCGCTGGAGATCGCCGCGGCGGGAGGCCATAACGTGATCATGATCGGTCCGCCGGGCTCCGGGAAAACGATGCTGGCTAAAAGGATACCTACCATTCTGCCGCCTTTTACCCTGCGCGAAGCGCTCGAAACCACGAAAATTCATTCGGTGGCCGGCAAGATCGGGAAGAACACGTCGCTGATGACCGAAAGGCCCTTCCGGGCGCCCCATCATACCATCTCCAACGTGGCGCTCGTTGGCGGGGGCGCTTTCCCGCAGCCCGGTGAAATTTCCCTGGCCCACAACGGCGTCCTTTTTTTGGATGAGCTGCCCGAATTCAACCGGAGTGCGCTTGAAGTCATGAGGCAACCTTTGGAAGATCGCCGCATCATCATATCGAGGTCCCGCTTTTCGGTTGAGTACCCGGCCGGCTTGATGCTGGTTGCCTCGATGAACCCTTGTCCGTGTGGTTATTACAATCATCCCACCAAGGAATGTGTGTGCGCCCCGGGCGCAGTCGCCAAATACCTGAATAAGATATCGGGGACGCTGCTCGACCGCATCAATCAAGAGCGCGACGGCCATATCGGGCTGAAGGATTTCTCCGGCGACATTATCCGGT
>CAZANK010000357.1:0-4337 GCA_964486235.1 uncultured Prolixibacteraceae bacterium
TTTCTTGATCAGG
The DNA here is from genome assembly GCA_964486235.1 of uncultured Prolixibacteraceae bacterium. Lineage (GTDB taxonomy): Bacteria > Bacteroidota > Bacteroidia > Bacteroidales > Prolixibacteraceae > JBCFBK01. The sequence continues at coordinate 14 of CAZANK010000357.1, forward strand.
AAATCCAGGTGTTCCAGGTTATTGACAAAGACGCGCAGGGTGCCTTCGAATTCCCCGTTGGCCGAGTCAATCGTCATGGACCGCATCTGCGCGCTGATGTCTTTCGCGATCACATGCGAGATTTGTCCCACGATACCAGCTTCGTCTGTACCCGTCATTTTGATGGTGGCCTGGAAGGAAGTCCGCTTGCCCGATTCACGCCACCTGGCCGGGATGATCCGGTAGGGATAACGTTCGGTCATTTGCCGGGCATTCGGACAGGTTCTCCGGTGAACCTTAATGCCTTCGCGGATGGTCACGAAACCAAAGATCTCGTCGCCAAAAATCGGATTACAACAGGGAGCCAGCTTATAGTTCACATTCTTAATGTGATTGTCAATGATCAGGTAATCGTCTCCCCCGGCGAAATCAAGTTCCTTCAGTTGCTCCTGGGGAACCAGCTCTTCCAGTTTTTGCCTGGCCGACGGTTCCTCATCCTGCCCGACAAGGATTTCCTTGACAGCGAGCGTATCAATCTTTCCGGTCGAAATATGATAATAAAGGTCCTGAGCCAGTTTAAACTGGTAGGTTTTTAACAGCTTCCGGATGACTTCATCGGTATAGTCAATCTTCCAGTTCTTCAGCTTCCTCAAAAGGATTTCCTTACCCTGGTCCGCTTCCCGTTTACGTTCTTCATTCAGACTGGCCTTGATCCGGGTTTTTGCCTTCGATGTCCTGACAAAATCGAGCCAGTCAAGCTTCGGCCTTTGGTTGTTGGAAGTGGAAACCGCAACCTGTTCCCCGTTTCGAAGCTGATACCGCAAGGTCACTTTCCTTCCGTCGACCATACCCCCGGTGCAGTGATCACCGACCTGCGAATGAACCTCATAGGCGAAGTCAAGCAACGTGGACCCCGCCGGCAAGCGTTTCAGGTCACCCCTGGGCGTGAAAACAAAAATCTCGTCCTTGTAAATATTCGTCCTGAAATCGTCGATAAAATCCACCACGCTCGAAGCCGGATTTTCCAGGATCTCGCGCACATTGGCAAGCCATCGCTCCATTTCGTCCGAAGCTTTTCCTCCTTTGTACTTCCAGTGTGCAGCGAGTCCTTTTTCGGCGATCTCATTCATCCTTTTTGTGCGGATCTGGACTTCGACCCATTTTTGATGCGGCCCGAGTACCGTCGCGTGCAAACTCTCGTAGCCATTCGATTTGGGAACCGTGATCCAGTCGCGCATCCGTTCCGGGTTCGCCTGATACTCCTCGGTCACAATCGAATACACCTGCCAGCAAACCGACTTTTCCAGGGCCGGTTCCACGTCAAGGATCACCCGGATCGCGAACAGGTCGTAAACCTCGTCGAAGCTCACACCCTGTTTCTTCATCTTGTTCCAGATTGAATTGATCGACTTGGTCCGGGCTTTCATCTCAAACTGGTAGCCCCGGGCAAGCAGCTTTTCTTCAATCGGCTTCACAAACGCAGCCACAAAGTTCAGCCGTTCCTTCTCGGACTCTTTCACCCGCTCACTCACCTGCTGATACGCATCGGGATTCAGCTCCTTCAAACACAAATCCAGCAATTCCGAATTGACATTATAAAGTCCCAGCCGGTGTGCCAGCGGTGCATATAAATAGGAAGTCTCAATGGCTGTCTTTTTTCTGGATCCGGGCACGCGACTCTCCAATCGCCGCATCACATACAACTGTTCTGCGATTTTCACCAAAATGACCCGCACATCGCCGGCCAGGGTCAGCATGAGTTTCCGGTAATTCTCCGAATGCAGGCCGACCGTTTCCGTGTCCAGCGCGTCGATCTTCGCCATGCCTTCGAGCATCCCCGCAACCGCACTTCCAAAGATGGCCTCTGTTTCTTTCAGACCCGTTGCATCAGGAAGGCTCCCCTGCGTGGCATGATGAAGAAGGCACGCGATGACAGAATCAGCCCCCAGTCCGATCTCTGTCACAACCACCTGCGCCACCCCAATCGAATGGAGGAGTGTCAGCTCACCATCAGGCAAGGTCGTCCCGCCCAAAAATCCGTACGCGTATTCAAAAGCCCGGCGAACCTGATCCCGGTCCTTATCGGTTAGACCCGGCCTGCATAAGCCGGACAGGCGCACCCAGGCATCAGCAAGATTTTTGTTCATCTCCTTTGATTGATTCATCATAAAAAAGGCCACCCTCCAAAGGCAGCCTTCATTTCCCGTTTTAGCAGGTCACTTATTCTGCCTTTCCCGTCGTGTCGACAAAACTCCGGGCTGCCAACTCCCGGTTCATCATGAAAATTCCGTTGCCCTGTCCACTGATCAGGTTGAGGTCATCGAGAATAGCCTGGACATTGGCTTCTTCCTCCACCTGCTCATCGATAAACCATTTCAGGAAACTCTGAGAAGCATGGTCGCCCGCGGCAACAGACACGTCAACAAGACGATTGATCAGCGATGTAACTTTTTGCTCATGCGCCAATGTCTTTTCAAAAACATCAATAACGCCTTCAAAATCAGAAGGAACTGCTGCAATCGGGTCGAGAATGACACGGCCGTTGCGTTCATGAATATAATCAAAAAACTTCATGGCGTGGGTCAGCTCTTCCTGATACTGGACTTTCATCCAGTTGGCAAAACCCGACAATCCCTTACTCTCGAACCAGGCGCACATGGACAAATACAAATAGGCAGAGTGAATCTCTGCATTGATCTGCTCATTGAAAGCTTTTAAAACAGTATCTTTTATCATAGCCAATATATTTTACAGTTCTCAAAATTACTTAAAAAGCAGCACAAATCCAGCGTTCGGCGAAATATTCTTGTTGATCTTAAAGTACCCGGGCGCAGCAACAGAAAATAAGCCGGTCTGCACTCACAGAACGATATCCGTCACACGTCTCCAAAATCCAGATTAAACCGTTGCCTCAACAAGCTGATATTCGGATTCTTTCTCACCATCTCCGCCAGCTTCTCCGTTTCTGAATAAGGCCTGGCCTCCGTTTCCTGGACCGCAATCTCCGTGACCAGTTCAATACGGGTATTGTTCAGCTCCTTCCGCAGCCATGAAACCAGGTCTGGTTTTATCCTGCTAATCTCTTCCTGCTGGACCGAGTTCTCAATGTTCAGTTTCAGCGTCAGATCATCCCCGATTTCAGGGGTACGCGAAAGCGTTGCTTTCAGATTCGGGCGGTCCTGCAAATGATTCAGGTATTCAATCCACTTCGTTTCAAACTGTTCCTTCGTAAACGGATGGTTCATCCCCTCCCCCGTAAAAACGTTGACCTTATCCCGTGCATCGCCACCGGGATGCGAAGCATCTGAGGTATTCCCCGAAAGGGCATCCTTGATGGAAGGCGTATAACCACTGCCTTTTTTCCGGATGAGCCTCTTTGCCGGCGGCTTGTCAGGATCAGCCGGGAGTATCATCTGGGCGCCCGGAGAAGGTGCCGGCGACTTCGCCGCCGGCTGGTCACCCGCGGCGCTAAAAACAGGCTCCAGCTCCTCCCCTGCGTTCCCGTCAGCTATTTTTTTTTTAAGGTAAGCTGGCATATCCGGATCAGCGCCAACTCCACCAGCAAGCGTTTATTCTGACTTGTCTTGTACTGAAGATCGCAATCATTGCTGATTGCCAATGCCCCAAAAAGAAAATCCTCGGGACAGGCACCTGCCTGTGACCGGTATTTTTCGCGGACCTCCCCGCCGACTTCCAGCAACTGGACCGTCACCGGGTCCCTGCACACCAGCAAATCACGCAAATGACTGCTAAGGCCCGCTATAAAATGTTGTCCTTCAAAACCGTGTTCAAGCACCTCATTGAAAAGCATCAGGGCACCGGCAACATCGTTACGGAGAAACAGGTCAACCAGCCGGAAATAATAGTCATAATCAAGTACATTCAGGTTGGCAATGACATCCTTGTAGGTGATGTGCCTGCCCGAAAAGCTGACAATCTGGTCGAAGATGGAAAGGGCATCCCGCATGGCCCCGTCGGCCTTGTGTGCGATCACGTTCAACGCCTCTTTTTCAATATCCACGTCCTCCTTTTGCGCAACCAGCGCCAGATGGTCCGAGATGTCGGAAATCCGGATCCTGTTGAAGTCGAAAATCTGGCAACGTGACAGGATGGTCGGGATGATCTTGTGTTTTTCGGTCGTGGCGAGAATAAAAATAGCATGTCTGGGCGGCTCCTCCAACGTTTTCAAAAACGCGTTAAACGCCGACTGCGACAGCATGTGTACCTCATCAATGATATAAATACTGTACTTGCCCAACTGCGGCGGAATCCTGACCTGCTCGGTCAGATGGCGGATGTCATCGACCGAGTTGTTTGACGCCGCATCAAGCTCGTGGATGTTAAA
>CAZANK010000358.1:0-4323 GCA_964486235.1 uncultured Prolixibacteraceae bacterium
CAAGGCACGGCGCCAGTGTTGGTTTCCATGGCGCTGTCATAAATCCCAGGAGCCTTGATGGATCGATTACCTGTTTGCAATAATCCACCGTTGCTTCCATATTCTGATTGTTATCCCAATTACTGCCTGTTGGCAACTGATCATATCCATGGGCTTCCAAATCGTTATATAGTTTCAAACAGGTTTTTGACCAGTCATTCATCTTACTTGAATCAAAAGCTGAATAGTAGTACCAATTGCTTTGTAATACGGATTTTGGCATTTTCTTGTAAAAAAGATCCGGGTAATTCCAGGCATAATCGGACCACACCCACGAACGAACACCTCTCTTTTCGACCTCTCCAATATAAAAATACAGATCTCCCCACCACAGATCTTTATGACGAATAACTGAATAACTCAAATTTGATTGATTGCCAGCATCTTCTTCATCCATCCCTAAATGGAAGAAACGGGGAGTATCAAATATTTCAATGATTTCGCCAATAAGGTCGCGGCATACAGCATAATATTTATCGGTTGAAACCATTCGGGAATACGCTCCTAACCAGATATCATGAGTAGTCGCGAAATTCAGTTTCGGAATTGGCTCCAGACCCATTTTGCGCATCTTGGCCAGCTCTGACCTTAATTTATCAGGGGCCCACGCGTTCTTCACAGCAATTTCAGGATGACTGTCATACTGAACAGCATCGCCCAGGTCGATCACCACCATATTCATCCCTGCCGCAACCATCTCTTCTAATAAAGTATTCCAGGTGGGTTCATCAAAGGTCAAAAACGGCCTGTTGGAATAGGCCCATTTAGTGGCCTCCTCGCATGTGGTGCAGTTAGCACCCCTATTCCGGCTTTCCGGGGGTACATGGTCTCCCCACATGTTAAAACTAAGATGTAAAAGATTCGCCCATATCATTTTGGAAGCGGATTTTTCCTGTGCAGAAAGGAAAGACGGAAGCGTGGTTGCAACACCCGCGGACGCGATTTGTCTGATGAAATTTCTTCGGTTTGTCATCGTATTGCAATTTTTAAATTGTTTTATTAGTCATTGGTTAAATTCTTTAACAGCAATTCTAAAAAGCACACCCCGGATATCAAATTCGTCATTTTAATTGAATCCGGGAATAACTTTCCGGCTTATAAGCTGGAGTCTCACGGGGCCAATCAACCCGGATTCCCTTAAATACTTCTCAGAACCGGGTTGATCATATTTGATAAAGTTTGTTTTTGTAAAATGCTTTTCAACAGGTAGTTTACTGTCTCCAATAAGCCGGTTAGGCCATTGATTGACAATGTCTATTTCCAGTGTGTTGTTACCATCCACCAAATAATCAGAAACATCGACCTTAAATGGAGGCATCCATAAAACCGGGAACGTGTGGTTGTTTAGTCGCACCACCGCAAGTTCCTGTACCATGCCTAAATCGAGGATCATCTTTTTTTCTTTATAATCCTGTTTGTCAATCGTAAAGCGATTGACATAAGTCGCTTTTCCTGAATAATACTTAATCCCCGGATCGTCAAATTCAAGCCATGATTTTAACTCAGGGAATGAAATTGTGTCCGGACCGCCCCAGACAGGGTCAAAATGAACGACCCACGGCGCTTTTATCCCGATCTCATGCGCTGCGTTTTCTTCCTTTATTTGTGTTTTTTCCCCATTTGCCCAATGAAGTGTGTAATTTCCGGGTTCAAACAGATCGGCCACCATCCTGTTACCCTGTTTATACAGATCAATTGCCGGATTTGCTTTCACGTCACATTGATCCCCGATCGGGAATATCCCCTGATCCCCTTTTTCAATCTTTACCACATGTCCCCCTGTCGTTTTCCCTTCCCTGAATACCACGAAGACCGATTCCTCCGGTTTGAGGTGCAGCGGGACAATCGTATAGCCGTTTTCTTCCCGAAATACGTTAATTTCTTTCATTTCCCCGGTTAATGGATCCCATAACTCCGGGATTTTACCTGTTACCCTGAAGGAGCATTCCACTTGTTCGTAGCGATCGGGAAGGGAAGTAATATAATGGTATTGAAAGTCATTTATTCCATGATGGGCAAACCGGTTTACCACAAAGTAAATATCCTGGTCCGCCATTGTCCGGTGGATATAATCCAGGGCGGTACTGTCAGCGCAACTTCTGAATGAAAAATCAGGTTTGACGTCCAGTGATTCCAGAATATCGTTGATGTTTTCGCCCCATCGAACCTGTCCCTTTCCATATTGGCGTTTCGTAATGGTTTTTCCATCCAGGTCTCCCCACATCCGTCGGGCAATTTCAGCCACCTCCTTGTCACTTTCCGGATATCCTCCAAGGCCGGTAGCCCTTTCCGGTCTTGGTGCAATCACGGTTGCTCCCCCGAGTACCAGTTTTTCAACTTTCCGGAGTACGTCTGCATGGATTGCTTTTTCCGGTGCCAATACCAAAACCTTATAGCTCATCCCGTCAGGTAAAAGGATTTTCCCGTCCGAAACAGAAGCCCGGTTTAGGATGACATCCCCGGAGCATTTATCCCAGTCATAGCCGAAATTTAAATCCGCGTAGTCTTCTTTAAGGTATATAAAATTGGGAACATCGTCTCCGTTGTAATATAAAACATCGGCAACAAACAGGCCTTGCTGAAGCATATAACAACAACGGTTGATGTACTGAATGTAATCGCGCGATTGTTCCCACCAGGTCACATTCGGGGAAAGATCATTCCCTGCCTTGTTGACGATGCCCGGAAGACCATATTCTGCCGGCGAACTGGACGTCGTTACGTTGAAAGGCCGGTTCACTCCTGAACAAAATGCCCGGTCCCAGTCGTGTTTCAGGTCTTTTGGCGCCCTTTCCCATTGTGTGACAAGCGAAGTGAGTGATTCCGCCCCCACAATCCGGACGCCACCGGTATGGGCTACCGATGCAGCCTGCTTTACAAAATATCTTTCAACATCTGAAACCCTGTGGGTGGCAGACCTGACCCAGAATTCACCGGTGGGGAAATCATTGATCCCCATCATCTGCAGGGCATCGATCGGAGCCGCATGGGGCCCTCCCGATTCGGGATGAAATCCCAAGCCATGCTCATGCGCCAAATCCGAAAACAACCGGTAATGGTTTTCTGCAATACAATCGCTCACCGTTCTGCGGAAATCGTGTAAAAAACGGTTGGAGATTTCCCTGTTTCCCACGATGCGCCCGGTCAGGACAGGAAGGTATGGATGGATCCCATATCCCCTGAATTTTTGGAAATAGTAAGAGAAATCATTCGTCCAGTTTACCGTCCCCATCTCCCAACTGTCGGTAAACAAAAATTTTAAGCCATTGCTTACCGACTGTGCCGATTCGATTAACGGCAAAAGGATATGCTCCTTAAACAGGCCAAATGCATTCGGATCCAGATGATCCAACGCGAGTCCTCCCCAATTTCCGCTGGTCGTGCTGGTACTGGTTCCCTTGCAGGTCCAGCCGTACCTGATGATCAGCCATTGACCCTCCGGGGCATCCCAACGCAGTTGGGTCCCGTCGAAGAACCTGGTGACATCGACAATCTCGTCTTGCGGAATACCCATGTCGCCTTCAGGCCCGTCAAAACATTCTCTCAATTTGAAAAGCGGATAATTTCCGCCACTGCCAAAAAACTGATTATTTGATTTTAATGACCAATTCCTGATGATACTGTCTTTTGTTGGAGAACTGATACTTTGATTTTTTACAGCTTGTATGCAAATATCCCTGTATACTAAAGTGGTATCTGGTTTTGGCAATATCAACCGGATCAATTTGCCTCCTTCCGCTTCAGTTTCAGTTTCAGAAAAAACCAACTTCTTCAGGGCATATTCGGGTGTAATAAACGGCCCGCCGGGGTTCCAGCCGGTGGTCGCATTCAACGACATTTCCAAACCCAATCTTTCTGCTTCTTTTACGGCATGTTGATAGAGTGTGACCCATTCATCGCTCAAAAACGAAGGGCCATGGGGTGGATTATCCACAATTTCTTTGCCCCTGTTGCCCGAATCCATCAACAATATCCCCCCGATACCCTTGTTTTTAAATTCCTCCAGATCCCTTGTAATCGATTCTTTCGTGGCCAAACCGTTCATCCACCTCCACCACACCCGCATCCTGGCCTGATCGGGAGGATTATGAAACCCTTTTACAAGATTGTTATAATCGATTGAAGTATTTGTTTTTAAATAATCAAGATGACGCCTGTCATTTGATTTTCGACTGCAGGAAATATGGATACTTAAGAGAATACTTAGCCAAAAGATATACTTCATCTTTTTTAGTTTAGTACGATTCAGTCTCGCTTGTTTCCGGTTTCTGCGGAGACACACGC
>CAZANK010000359.1:0-4319 GCA_964486235.1 uncultured Prolixibacteraceae bacterium
CGGTAAGCCACGTCGATCGTGATCCCCTGTTCCCGTTCAGCTTTCAGTCCGTCGAGAAGCAGGGCATAGTCAATGTCTTCTCCGGCATGTCCCATTCGCTTGCTGTCGCGCTGAAGCGCCGAAAGCTGATCTTCATAGATCTTCTTGCTGTCGAACAGCAGGCGGCCGATCAGCGTCGATTTGCCGTCATCGACCGACCCTGCCGTCAACAACCGCAACAGGTCTTTTTTTTCATCCTGATCAAGGAATGCCTGTATGTCAATAGTTTTCATGTTATTTCCCATAGTCTTATAGTTTAGCCGCACGCGACGCAGATTATTTTTGATTTAAATAAATTTTCTTCGCGTCTTTGCTGCTTCGCGTTTTGGCCTTTTCGCATCTTAAAAATACCCTTCCCGTTTCTTTTGTTCCATACTGCCTTCCTGGTCAAAATCGATGACCCTGGTGGTACGCTCCGAAACAGTCACGGTCATCATTTCCTGCACAATTTCTTCAATGGTGTCGGCATCTGAATCGATGGCACCGGTAAGCGGATAACAGCCCAGGGTGCGGAAGCGCACTTTTCGCATTTTCGCCTTGGCTGCCAATTCTTTTGGCATGCGGTCGTCATCAACCATGATCAGATTGCCGTCGATCTCCACAATGGGGCGTTCCTTTGCAAAATAAAGCGGAACGATGGGGATATTTTCCAGACGGATGTATTGCCAGATATCAAGTTCCGTCCAGTTCGAGATCGGGAAAACGCGGATCGATTCACCCTTATGAACCCGGGCGTTATAAATATCCCATAATTCGGGCCGCTGATTTTTCGGGTCCCACTGGTGGTATTTGTCGCGGAAGGAGAAGATGCGTTCCTTGGCGCGTGATTTTTCCTCGTCGCGCCGGGCGCCGCCAAAGGCCGCGTCAAATTTGTATTTGCTTAATCCTTCGAGCAGGGCCTGGGTTTTCATGACATCGGTATGCACTTTGCTTCCGTGGGTAAATGGCCCGATCCCGGCTTCATAACCCTTTTTGTTGTAGTGTACGATCAGGTCCCAGTTGTTTTCTTTGGCGTAATTATCGCGGAATTCGATCATCTCCCTGAACTTCCATTTGGAGTCGATATGCATTAAAGGGAAGGGTACTTTCCCCGGGTAAAAGGCCTTCTCGGCGAGTCTGACCATTGCCGATGAGTCCTTGCCGATGGAATAGAGCATCACCGGATTCTCGAACTCGGCCGCTACCTCGCGGATAATGTGGATGGCTTCCGCTTCCAGCTCTCGTAAATGTGTCAGATTGTATTCAACCATTGCTATAACTTTTTACTAATGATTATCGGGTATGAATTCTTATTCTCATGAAAAAGGCCAAATTAGGGGTACCAGGATAATGGTAATGATAAACACGATGATATTTAACGGAAGGCCTACTTTTGTGTAATCGCCGAATTTGTAATTTCCTAGTCCCTGAACCAGTAAATTCGTCTGGTAACCTATCGGAGTGGCAAAACTGGAAGAGGCGGCGATGCAAATGGTGACGAAGAAGGGTTTCGGGTCCATGTGCATTTGGTGAGCGGCAGCATACGCGATTGGAAATACCAGCGCTGCCGCCGCGTTATTGGTGATCAGTTCGGTGAATAAATTGGTGATTAAGTAAATGGTGATCAGGACGCCGACCGGGCCAAATGATTTTGAGAAATTAACGGCTGTTGTGGCGATGCTGTCGGCTGCGCCCGAATTCTGCAAGGCTTTGCTGAGCCCAAAGGCGCAGGCGATCGTGATCAGCACGTCCCACGAGATGGCTTTGGTGTATTGCCTGTTGGGAAGAATGTTGATCCAGGTCATGATGACGGCGACCAGGGCCGCAAAATAGAACATGTCGGGACTTTCGCCGTTGATTTTTGGCAGGAAATCACTCATCGTTGCGCCTGCGATCATGAGTAACAGCAGGATCAGGGCGGCCAGGCGTTGGCCCTTGTAGCGCGGAGGGGGAACTTCCCCGATAAACGAAGTCAGGTAAAAGGTTTTGGACCCCCCCCAGTTTTTAATGAAATTTTCGTTGGTAAGGAGCACCAGGCTGTCTCCGTCTTTCATCCGGACTGATCCCACGTTGGTGGCAATTGTTTCGCCGTTCCTGTGCACGGCCAGCACCTCGGCCTGATAATGGTTCAGAAAATCGAATTCGTCGATCGTCTGATTGATGCCGGGGAAACGCGGGGCGATGACCACTTCGATCTGCTTGATATCCGTACTTTTGTAAAACTTTCCGAAACCCTTCATGGCTTTCAGCTCCAGTTGCCGCTGGGCGATCAGCGGAAGGAGGATATCCGATTTGACGGCAATAACCAGCTTGTCATCCTGCTCGAGGTTGAATTTTCCTTTCCGGGTATCCAAAAGTTCATTGTTCCGTTCAACGGAATGAATGATAATGTCCCTCAACTGGTGGCTGCGCCCGTTGCTGATCTCTTCACCCACCAGCGGGCTGTTGGCCGGCAAGCTGGCATCCAGAAAATACTCCTTGTAATCGGATCGCTGCCGCCTGTGGTTGTTTTTCTTTCCGGGAAGCATTTTGTGTCCGAGAAAAGCCAGGTAAAACATTCCGGTCAAGGCGATCCAAAGGCCAACTTTTCCAAGTTCAAACATATTCAGTCCGTCCAGCCCGTTTTCCAGCATCAGCCCATGTACCACCAGATTCGTCGAGGTCCCGATCAACGTACAGACTCCGCCGAGAATGGTGGCGTAGGAAAGCGGGATCAGGAATTTTTGCGGCGAAAGATTCATCTTTTCTGCCCAGTTTTTTATGATAGGGGCAAATATAATGACCACCGGCGTGTTGTTTAAGAATGCGGAGATGGTCGAAATGGGCAAAAGAAGCCTGAGTAACGTGAAGGGCATTTTCCCCCTTCGTTGAGGAAGAAAAGTCCGGGCAATCACATTCAGTCCGCCGGTTTGCCGGACGCCTTCACTGACCAGGAACAGCACACCCACGGTCAGCATTCCCTTGTTGGAAAAACCGGCCAAACTTTCACGGCTGCTAATGATCCCGGTTGCCATTAGCACGATCAGCGCCGAGAACAAGATCAATCCGGGACGCATCAGGTCATAGACCAACGCGATGGTCATGATCGCGATCACGGCCACGACAAAATAGCCTTCAACGGTCATTGGTTTAATTTTCCTTCAAAAGTAAGGTTATTCGTCTTCCCGGGAATGGAGTAAAATACTTATTTCCGTTCGTGGTGGCAACTGATCCTGTTATTGTTAAGAAAACAGGGCTTTATCGCTTTCCGGATGATTTTTTGCTATTGTTTTGGATGTTGGAATTAAAAGTCCTACTTTTGCACCGCCTTTATACAAAAAGGCAAAGAAGGATGACTCAGTAGCTCAGCAGGTAGAGCACATCCCTTTTAAGGATGGGGTCCTGGGTTCGAATCCCAGCTGGGTCACTTTTAAAACTCTAAACCGCTTGATTATCAGGCGGTTTTGTTATTTTTATGGCTCCGGGGTAAACATAGGGTAAACAATTTTTAGAAGATTTTTACGATTTTATAAAGCCCTAATTTCTTCTTTTTTGCAATCAAATTTAATTTTTGAAAATTGCTTAACTGACTGCAAGCTATAAGGTTATATGGTTTTGAATATCCGTCTGCAATCATTTTTTCATTCAGACATTTTCCATCCGAAAGATACACATAAGCTAAGGTTCTTCCATAAGCATCCTGATGATTTTCTTTCTCCAAAGCTAATGTAACTGGTGTTTCAGGTGGTGAAAGTTTTAAAAGATACTTGTGTGCCATTCTTCCCAATTCCATCAATAATTGCCCGGCTACATGCGTTTCCCGTTCATCTTGTAAAAGTTTTTTGCATGGCTTAATTTCCGGGGCATCAATGCCTAAAAACCGCACTTCTTCCTGCTCTCTGTTGATAATATTTTCGACGATTACTCCATCGCCATCAACAACATTGATGATTTTAAGATGCGTTTTTAAAAAGTATGGTTCTTTTACGTTCAACTGCATTGCTTTGCGTTGTTTTAATAATTGATAATCAGATATTTAGTCTGTAAATTTACACTAATAAATTGAATTATTAACATTTAAAAATTTAGAACATGGCACGTCAAACAGGTCCATTAAAATATCAAGGAACTTTGGGTGATATTCGGCATTTCAAAATCAAAGGATTGCCAGGTCATTTTGCCGGTTTAATCGGTGGCCCTTCGGGCGAACAGGTAAAAACCGCCTCCGAGTTTGAAAGAACCCGTGAAAATATGAACGAGTTTTCAGGTTGCGCATCAGCCGGAAAATCAATTCGGGTTGGACTTTCGCAGTTAATGAAACA
>CAZANK010000360.1:0-4307 GCA_964486235.1 uncultured Prolixibacteraceae bacterium
CAGGTTACAGGGATCAACACGGTGATCGGGTATGCGCAATCGTTAGGGTTGCCGTTATCCGAAGCCAAAGTATTCCCCTCTTATATTTTAGGTATCACCATGTTTGGCTTTTTGTTGGGCATTGTCCTGATCCCGAAATTCATTAATCATCTCAAGGTACTGCGGATTTGCACCACGTCGGCCATCGTGCTGACCCTGTTATTCTTCCTGGTGCGTGGCCAGGTCGCCTTTCTTGGTCATACCACAAATCTTTCCATCTGGCTTCTGGTCATACTGGGGCTTTCCAACTCGCTGATGTGGTCAACAATATGGCCGCTTGCACTCAACGGACTGGGCCGCTTTACAAAAATGGGCGGGTCCATCCTGATCATGGGCCTGTGCGGAAGCGCCATCGTACCGCTCATTTACGGCTATTTTGCCGATCTCTACGATACACACACGGCTTACTGGGTGTTGTTACCCTGTTACATTTACCTGGTTTATTACGCCTATTACGGGTACCGTGTTAAAAGCTGGTCTTTTAAAAAAAGCGTCAAAATAATCGCAGAATAAATACCTGATTATGGATTCGAAAAGCAAGCGGCTAAAGATCGTCAACGGGAAGATCATCACGCCGTACAGGTCTATCACGGACCATGCACTTTGGATAGAAGACGGGATGATCGCGGGAATGGAACCGGACGATGTTCCCTTTGCCGGGGCGACGATCCTGGATGCGGAAGGAAGATATGTAGCGCCGGGATTCATTGACATGCATACGCACGGCGCGGGGGGGCACGATTTCATGGACGGCACCGTGGAAGCATTTCTGGGCGCTGCCGAGATGCATGCCCGTCACGGAACGACCACGCTGGTGCCGACCACCCTGACCAGCAGCCTGGCCGAGTTAAAACACACCTTGTCCATCTTCAGGGAAGCGTCGAGCAAGAATACCAGGGGCGCGCAAATGCTGGGAATGCATCTGGAAGGCCCCTATTTCTCGTTGACACAACGTGGGGCCCAGGATCCAAAATTTATCCATGATCCGGATCCGGCCGAATATGAACCGATCGTCCGCGAATCGAAAGACATTATCCGATGGAGCGCGGCTCCTGAGTTAAAAGGAGCGATGGAATTCGGAAGGTTTATGAACCGCCACGGCATTTTGCCATCGATTGCCCATACCGACGCGATCTGTGAGGAAGTGATTGAGGCCTTTGAAAACGGGTTTACCCATATAACCCACCTGTATTCAGGCATGTCGGGCGTAACCCGCCGCAACGCCTTCCGCTATGCAGGGGTGATTGAAAGTGCCTTCCTGATCGACGAGATGACGGTCGAGATCATTGCCGACGGGGTGCATTTACCCCAAAGTCTGCTTCAATTGATTTACAAAACAAAAGGGGCCGGACGCATTGCCCTGGTCACCGACTCCATGCGCGCTGCCGGAATGCCCGAAGGAACCAGTACCCTGGGGAGCCTGAAAGCAGGACAGACCGTCATCGTGGAGGACGGTGTTGCCAAACTGCCCGACCGCACAGCATTTGCCGGAAGCGTGGCGACGGCCGACCGGCTGGTCAGGACGATGGTGGAACTTGCCGGCGTGCCTCTTTTGGAAGCCGTACAAATGATCACCTCAACGCCGGCAAAAATTTGCGGGGTCTTCGATCAAAAAGGAAGTATCACGGCCGAAAAACAGGCCGACCTGGTCATTTTTGACGAGCACATCCGCGTTTACCACACCATTGTTAACGGAAACGTGGTTTATTCGGCGTGAGTCCGGTTCATCTCCGGCTCTTTACCGTCCGGCAAAGCGCATTGGCACATGTGCTTTGCCGTAATGTTCCGCTGGGGTGGGAATCGCCCGGCGGCGTTATCCCATGCAGTCTTTGATCGCACGGATGAAAGCCTGAATGTTTCCCGTCGGGACATCCTGTGGCATTCCGCCCCCACATGACCAGACCACCCGGCTTTTATCCTTGACCTCGCTGTACATCCGGCGGGTTTCCGCGGCAACGACTTCCGGCGTTCCTGCCGCCAACACATCGCGCGGCGGCAAATTGCCCAAAAGCGCGATATCCGGTCCCGCGAGGTCCCTGATCTCGTTGATGGAATGATTAAAACTAAAATTGTACAGGTTGACACCTATTTCCCCAAGGAATGGCGTACTGATCAACCCTTCGGCATCGTTATGGAAGAAACGCACGCCCGCGTCGAACGCACTGAATATCTTCCTGAGGTAAGGAACTGCAAATTCCCGGCATTCGTCTTCCCCGACGAAACCCACGAGGTCATCCAGCACCAGTATTCCGTCAATGGCCGGGAACATCGTCTTTTGCAACTGGAGCCAGTCGGCCGTAAACGCTGAAATGACCTCCAGCAGGTGGTGCGATTCTTCGGGCTGCAGCATCAGCGCCGTCATCAGTTCCGTCGTACCCATCAGGAAGGACGCAATGTTCAGGGGACCACGGGCGACGGCAAACCTGATCTCGTGTCCCATCGCTTTGATCTGCGGCTCATATTCGGACAGCCGTTGTAAAATGAACGGCAGCAAACCATCTGTCCGCGGATCAGGCTTTTTGATTTTCTTCATGTCATCGGCACCAAAGATGACCCTGTCGGCATGAGGCAGGTTACAGGTATCCCAAATCTGTTTAGCACCAAACGCAGAAGGCTCCGAGCACATGCCGTACTCAGACCAGAAACCTGGCAGGAACATCACGTCGGGAAAGGTGTCAATCGCCTGCTTATTAGCCTGGAACCAACGTGGTCCGGATGCATAGTAATCCAGCATCGAAATCCCTGCCCACCCCGGCAGCCACGGACTGTCAATAATAAATCCGATGGGTGGTTTCCCCGTATTTTTTCCTTGAATGACGTTCAGCAAGAGTTCCCATTGTTCCTGTGTCATGATGATTCGATTTCGTTGGGTCAAAATTAATCCGGCCAACGTCCCATAACCAGTACAATCATTGCGAACACCTATACGATTATTGCCACCGTTATCAAACCCGGAAACCGGTTGGCAGTTCTCCGGTAAATGGTTCGATCGGAAGCCTGCTTTTCATTCCAGTCGCGGGCAGATACTCATCCTTTGCCGATACTTTTCAATTCGAAGCCGATTTCCTTCATCTTATTGGCATTCATGATATTACGGCCATCAAAAATAAAGGCAGGTTGATAGACATTCTCATATATTTTTTGCCAGTCGTAATCGTGGAATTCATCCCATTCCGTCAGAATGGCAATCGCGTGTGCCTTATCCATCGCGACATAGGGGTCGGTGTGCACATGAACAGCAGCAGGGTCACGCGAAAAGCAGGAATCCGGAAAATTTTCCAAATCCCGTTCAATCTGCTCCCGGGAAACCTTTGGATCATACACGTGAATTTCAGCCTTATCCTGAAGCAGTTCGTGTGCCACGTAAATTGCCGCCGACTCACGGGTGTCGTTGGTATCCTTTTTAAAAGCCCAGCCCAGGAAAGCAATCTTTTTCCCGGAAACCGTATTGAACAACGTGTCGATGATCTGCTTGGCAAACCGGTGTTTCTGATAGTCGTTCATGCGCACCACCTGCTCCCAGTAATCGGCGACCTCAGGTAAATTAAAATGACGGCAAAGATAAACGAGGTTGAGGATGTCCTTTTGGAAACAACTTCCGCCAAAGCCAACTGACGCTTTGAGAAACTTCGGCCCGATGCGTGAGTCAGCGCCAATTGCCCGGGCAATTTCATCCACATCAGCGCCCGTCCGCTCACACAAGGCCGAAATGGAATTGATGCTCGATATCCGCTGGGCCAAAAAAGCGTTGGCCGTCAGCTTTGAAAGTTCGCTGCTCCACACCTTTGTCTGCAGAATACGTTCGCGCGGAACCCAATGCTCGTAAATCGCCGTCAGCGTTTCGATGGCACGGAGTCCTTCGGTGGTCTGCTCGCCTCCGATCAACACGCGGTCCGGGTTATACAAATCTTTGATCGCCGTCCCTTCTGCTAAAAACTCCGGATTAGACAACACTTCAAAATGATAGCCGCTTCGGTTATTGCTAAGGATGGTTTTGATCGACTGTGCGGTCCGCACCGGCAAGGTCGATTTCTCCACCACGATTTTATCTTCGTTGGCCAGCTCGGCAATCTGCCGGGCGCACAACTCCACATATTTCAGGTCGGCAGCCATCCCCTTTCCCATTCCATAGGTCTTAGTGGGCGTATTGACAGAGATAAAGATCATTTTACACGCCCGGATCGCCGACGCCACGTCTGTGGAGAAAAAGAGATTCCGCCCCCGCGCTTCAGCAACCACTTCCTTCAGACCAGGCTCATAGATCGGCA
>CAZANK010000361.1:0-4291 GCA_964486235.1 uncultured Prolixibacteraceae bacterium
ATTTATCAGAGATATTCTATATAGAAATAGAAAATCCTGCCTTTTATAACCTTCAGCTATTTTGGTTTTTGCAAATATTCAGGTAAAAAACAATTATAACCAATTGCTACCCTTTTCATAAAGTTCAGTTATATGAAATAATGTATATTGATTGTATTTAGGTAATTGCGAAACTATCAAAAACATAAAACAAATGTATTAGAGATAAGGGTGATGAAAATAAATCAAGCTTTAATAATAATAAGACAAGAACAATGAAAAAAGAATAACGAAAAACCGAAGCAGGATAAGAAAAAAGAGCGGACGAAACTAAACCCATAATAATAATGGGCTTAAGCCAGGGAGAATCCACTGTTAGCTTATGCAACTATCAGGGGTTTGAGACTCCGTATGTACTGATGCTTATGGATACGGTCGGCAAGAAGGACAGTAATTTGTTGAGTAATACCGGCAAGAAGAAGGTCGGAATGGAGTGTGGCTGCATTCCGGGTTTTTCTGTCGGCGATGCAAAAACTGGCTTTGAAATGGTTGATAGACTTTTCGACCATTGCGCGAATTTTGTATGCCTCATTCCACTCCTCAGTTCCCCTGACAGTACCTGGAAAGGTACGCAAGTTTTTCACAGGGTAGATGTAGAACATGCGGCCGCAGGGTGAATCTGTGCATGGGTTTTCACACGAAGTGCGACGATGGTATTTTCCATCTTCACATTTCTGCCAGGACATTTTGGGGCAGACGAACTTGAATGTTGGTCTGCCACAGCGCAGATGGGATGTGTTACCTTCTTGTTTCATGGGGAGTGTTGGGTCATTAGGGCAGCATGGTATACCTTCGGAATTCAAAGGGCAATCCGGGTACGAGGGAGATGACCTCTCATTCAATGGTATAAACGCTTTCTCGAAACCGATTCCGCCTTCACCGAGGAGTTTGGTGTAGATGTCAATGGAGTCAAAAGCGGAATCCCCCAGGAACACCCCAGGTTTAAAGTCAGGGTGTTTACTGAAAAAATCTTTGAGGGTTGGGATAAGTGCTTTGGCATCGGCTAGTGATTTATCCTCATCAGGAGCATCAGATTTTTTACCGATTTCAATCTCCGGATGAGCAGCGATATAATCTGCATCGTAGAAAGCGATGTCGCGGACGATGCCAAGCCCGTTGGTAATTATGCCGAATTTATACGCATAACAGAAATGCCCGTTGATGTACATCTGCTTGATTTCGGGATTCGAAAATGCATGTGGAGGCATTGATGCATAAGCGGCTTTATACGGGTCGTAGTTTTCAGGTGCTCTGACGGCTTTTTTCCAAGCTTTAATCTGTTTTATTATTGAGTTTGTGTACTTTGGATTATTTTCCTGGACATATGCCTCAATGCCGGAAGTATCAAATATCGTCATAGATGCACGAACTGGGTCAATTGCCTGGCATATCGGTTCGGTTAATTCGACGATATTGTCGAACATGGCCCGCAGGTCATCAACAAAATCCTGCTTGAACCTTGTGATTTTAGAAGCATCGGGGACTTTTATAAAGCCGCAGAACTCCCGAAACGCCTGTGAGTACTTTAGAAATATGAGAAGCAGGCGGTCAGTGGGGATTGAGAAAATCCGCTGTATGATTAGCGCACGGATGAAAGCGTTTAATGGATACTCACGAGGGCGGCCTTCGCGTTGGTAGAAATGATACCGGAATGTTAGTGGAATAAGGCTGTCGATGTCAAGATACTCGTCCAGAAGGTCAAAGAATTTTGGTTTATTGTTAGTGAAAGAATCGAGACAGTCGTTAAAAATGTCATTTAGTGATAGCTGTTTCGGTCTTGGTGACATAAGCTTATAGCTCCTCTCTGAATGTGGTATGTAGTCCCATATTAGTTATATTATACCACATTCCAGTGAGGAGTTATATAGAAAATTATTGCTAGACCCGTTGAAATTCAAGGGTTTTGAGTTTCGCAATTAATAAATTATTATACTAAATAGCGAGGTGATAAATCATGGCAGCTACTATTAAGGATGTAGCAAAAAGGGCAAAGGTCTCCCTGGGGACGGTTTCCAAGTATCTGAATGGAATCAAGGTAAAGGATATAAATAAAAAACGTATCGAGGAAGCCATTGAAGAACTGGACTTCAATATTAACATGATGGCAAAGGGACTGAAAAGTAATCGTTCTATGACAGTAGCTGTCGTGGTCTCTCAGTTTTATGATTTTTACTCTGCGGCGATTATATCGGAAATAGAAAGGTACTTGGAAAAGGAAGGCTACAGTATCATCACCTGCAGTTACGACAATGACCCGGTAAAGCTGGCGGATAAATTGTACTATCTGAAGAAGCGGTTCATTGACGCGGTTATAGTGTTCCCCTTTCGTTATAACAAAAGGTTTGTCGAGATTATAGGACAGTTTTTATCAGAACGAATACCTGTGGTTTTTATCGACCATGATGTACCCGAAGTTGCAACCGACAAAATAGTTGTTGATAATGTCAATGCATCATTTAGAGCGGTAGAAAAATTTATACACAGCAACCACAGGAATATTGCCATTATCAATGGTGACAGAGAGAGCTATGCCAGTATACAAAGGTTACTAGGCTATAAGGAAGCCTTAAAGACATATGGATTACCTCTTGAAGACAAATACGTAAAATATGGAGATTTTGACTATGAGGGAGGATATAAAGCTGCCAAGGAGCTCTTACAAAACGTAGAAAGGCCTACGGCCTTGTATATCACGAATTATTATATGACTTGGGGTGCTGTATTCGCAATGCATGAGCTTGATGTAAGAGTTCCCGACGATGTATCTATTATCGGATTTGATTATTTTAAGATATCTGATGTTATTAAGCCTGCCCTTACAGTGGTTGAGCAGCCGATAGAAATGATAAGCAAAACAGCCTCGGAGTTGATTCTCAGAAGGCTGAAGGGTGACTTTAAGGACTTTCCGAAATTCTGTCAGATGAACACCAGGATGCTTATTCAGGATTCCGTTAAAAAGATTTGAAATGCCATACAATTCTTTATATCAGCTGTAAAATCATATTGACTCTAATACGGTTCTTATATATACTAAACATGAAACAGTTCAAGTCATAAAACATACCCACACATATAGTGGTTGCCATTAACATAACGTTGTTGGGATTGATAGATTGAATACAAAAGATAATGTTAAGGTGTGATATTCTGGTATATATTCATATGCTAATCATTGTCTTTTATAGGATTGTTCAGAAATAGAAAATAAAGGCAGGAGGGCAGGAAATCCATGAAAAAATTTATAGTGCTTGGCCTGGACGGTGCTGTCCCTGGTATTATAGATCAATATGTAAAAAATGGCTTCCTGATGAATTTCAAACGACTTGCGGAAGAAGGAACATATGGAACAAATCTTCCTTTTACATCTGCGGTTACTCCGGGAAATTGGGCAGCTATAGCCAGTGGTGCCTATCCTGGAACTGTAGGTATATCTGATTTTTGTGTCCATGTACCTGGCAATCCGCTGGATGATATCAACATGGTCTTTGATTCTAATTGGTGTTTTGCTGAAATGATGTGGGACAGCTTATCCAGGCAGGGACTAAAAACAGCCACTATTAATTTTCCGGGAGGCAGGCCTAGAAAAAGCGAAGGACATACCTCCATAGGAGACAATGGGGTGCCGGGAGAGAATTCTCAAGAGTATATGCTGGCACCGGCACGTCTTTTTGTCTCTGAGGGTTTAAATCCGGTTGGGCCATATAATTGGGAAGAACATGAATATATAAAGCTGACAAAGCCGGCAATATGGAGAAACTTACCTTCGGGGTATAAATCCGTGCAGGAAGCAATAATTGAAATAAAGGCAGTTAACCCTCATAAGGAAGGATGTCATAAGTACCATATATTGCAGGTTGAAAATGGTCCAAGCTTCAGAGTGGTTATTTCAAAGGAGAAGGATTATGCTGTAAGAGCAGCTGATATAGGCGTCAATGAGTGGAGTGACTGGATACAGGACTCATTTCTTGCAGAAAAGAGGGAAATAAAAGCACTTTTCAGGTTTAGACCCATTATATTGGATAGTGAAGGAAAAATACAGATATATCTTTCTCCAGTATGTCCTGTGTGGGAATTCACAGACCCGGCAGAATACGGAAGGCTGCTATATGAAAAGGCAGGGCCTCATTGTGATGTTCTCAATGTATCAAATTTGGTAAAGGGCTGGATAGATCCCCAGGGTTTTTTGGATGAATTAAGGATGCAGGGTATGTGGCATGTTAGAGCCGCATTGGAGCTGATAAATCATCTGGGA
>CAZANK010000362.1:0-4275 GCA_964486235.1 uncultured Prolixibacteraceae bacterium
CCTGTACAACAAATCCCGGCTGGATGAAACCCGTCAAAATTTTTACCGGCTGCAATTGTTCCGGATTGTCTCTGTGGTACCCGATCCCGATGCAGAGACCCGGAAAAGCCCGGTCCCGGTGAAGATCTATCTTGAGGAGGCGCCCAGGGTAAGCACGCGCTTTGGTTTTGGATACGGCACGGAAGATCTGTTCAGAACGTTTGTCGACCTGAATTATCTCAGCCCTTTCCGGACGGCCAGCCGGCTTAACCTCTACCTGAAACACTCGGCGCTAGAACCGTATTATGCCGGCGTGAAGTGGACTTTTCCCCAGTTCCCGGTACGCCGCAGCACCGTCTCCGTGAACCCGTTCATCAGCCGGAATTCGGAGCCCGGGTATGAAACACGCGCTTACGGGATCAACGTGCCGTTTTCGTATATTTTCAATGACCGGCTATCCACGACACTTTCCTATTACCTGGAAGATGTCGAGCAGCAGGTGGAAGCAGGGGACCAGGAATTTCCGGACATGGAAAAAGAAGATTTCCCTTATTATAAGTCAGGCATCCTGCTCACCGCGGCCATGAACAACTCGACACCCCGGTTCTCTCCGGAAAAAGGAATAAACCTGATGGCCGGGTTCAAAGTAAACGGATACCTCTTTGGAAGTGACTTTAACTATACACGGTTGTGGGCAGACTTCCGGACGTATCACAAGATCAGCGCCATCATCCTGGCATTCCGGGCGATGGCCGGAGGGATCAAATCGCGTGATGATGGCGGATTTATCCCGGTCGAAGACCGTTTTTATTCCGGGGGGAGCAATTCCGTGCGCGGATGGAACCGCTCGGAACTGGGCCCACAGCGGGAAAGCGGCACGCCCCTGGGAGGAAAGAGTATCATCGAAAGCAGCCTGGAACTAAGGCTTCCGCTATTCTGGAGGCTCAGTGGCGTCGCATTTCTCGATGCCGGAAATGTCTGGACCGGGCCGTGGCAGTATAAGGTAAACGACCTGGCTTATGCGGCCGGCACGGGACTCAGGATTGACACCCCGATTGGCCCCGTGAGGCTCGACGTCGGATTTCCCGTCTGGAACGAGAAGAAGAGTCCTCAGATTTTTATCAGCGTAGGTCAGGCTTTTTAAGTGGCAAAACGGTTAACTTGTAAACGCATAACATTGAAAAAAACAGCACGATATATACTCCTCATTTCCGGAGGACTTCTTGTCTTCCTTCTGATCGTCGTCATCCTGGCGGTTTTGATCCTTCAGACCGGAGCGGCTAAAAATAAACTGGCCAGGCTTGTCGAACAGCAGGCGTCCCGATACCTGGACGGGGATCTTTCGATCGGGGAAATTGACGGGAACTTTTACGACCATCTCCTTCTGGATCGCCTCTCGCTGGTCAGCGGCGACGACACCATCGCGTCGGTCAGCCGCCTGGACCTGCACTACAACCTTTGGCCCCTGATCCGCGGACGGCTCCATATCCGCGAAACACAGCTCATCCGGCCACGGCTTCATCTGAAACAAATCAACGACTCGGCCTGGAATGTCCAACAAATCATGAAACCTTTGCCCGATAGCGAAGGGCGCGAAGATCAGGAGCCGGCCGGCAATTTCAGCGTGAATCTCGCCGCATTCAGGCTAACCGACGGGACCGTCTTCATCAACTCGCCCGACACCCTGATCCCCCGGCAGGTCAATCAGCTCAACACCAGCTTCTCCCTTCACTGGAGCAACGAAAAGCAACAAATCGTGATGGACCGCTTTTCGCTGTCGACGCGTCAGCCGGACCTGAGGCTGGAACAACTGGCATTCCGCCTGAAGAGGGATACCAGCCGGATCGAACTGGCGGGACTGACCATCCGTACCGCAATGAACCAGATCGTGGGCAAAGCGGCCCTGACAACGAAGAAATCAGAAAAATCGGCAGCCCTTCTTCAAAGCGACCCCCTGTTTATCAACGAATTTGGGTTCTTCCTTCCCGAGCTCACCTTCCCGGCAACCCCGGCGCTCCAATTCGACGCGTCCATCCGGAACGACTCGCTCCATGCCGTGCTGGATATTTCAGACAAGGACCAGGATATCCGGCTTGAGTTGGTCTCGCCGAATTTCGGGATACTGTTTGATCATCAGGCGAATCCCGTCCTGCACTACGCGCTTCAGGCCGACCTGAAGCGGGTTGACCTGGCGCACTGGCTCGGCAAGCCCGACCTGAGATCCCTGATCAATGGCCGCATCCACACGGCGGGATCGGGAACGGACTGGAAAACAGCCACCATCAGCCTGGATGGCCATTTCGCAGACAGCCGCATTGCAGATTATCCCGTCAACAAACTTGAGATGAAGTTCATTCTCGACCAGCGTAACCTGGAAGGTTTCGCAACCGCAGACTGCAATTTCGGGACATTCACGATCACGCCCCGCATCCGGGACCTGGG
Organism: uncultured Prolixibacteraceae bacterium; assembly: GCA_964486235.1. Classification (GTDB taxonomy): domain Bacteria; phylum Bacteroidota; class Bacteroidia; order Bacteroidales; family Prolixibacteraceae; genus JBCFBK01. The sequence continues at coordinate 2,422 of CAZANK010000362.1, forward strand.
AGGTACGCCCGCCTATACGGTTGATCTCCTGGCCCGGGGACTGAACCTGGCGCACCTCACCGGGGTGGACTCCCTTCAGTCGGAGATCAACCTGCAGGCCCGCATCGACGGAAAAGGCTTTGATCCGAAATCGCTGGCGGCCAATGCGTCAGTGAACGTCGGCAAATCCTGGCTCCGGACCGTCCATATTGACACCCTTTTTGCCGGTATCCGGTATGCCCGTGAACGGATTCAACTGGACCCGCTTTCGTTGAAAACCGGCGACCTCCAGTTCGCTGCCTCCGGGGATTACGGGTTGCAGTCCGCCTCCGATATCCTTTTTGCGGCCACATTCACCGGCATCGGCGAGTTTGCCCCATTCCTGCCGGTCGACAGCCTTCAAACCAGCGGTTCCCTGAACGGGCATCTTACCGGAGTGCAGGATTCCCTGAACATCCATGTGTCCGCAAGCCTGAACGAACCTGGCTACCAGGATTTTTCCCTTCAGGGGCTCCGACTCGAAAGTCATCTCCTTCTGACCCCTGCCGACACACTGGTCCGGGCCAACCTGCACCTGAAAAATCCGGGAAACAAGTCCCTGACGATCGACTCCCTGTCGGCCTGGATTGACGGGAGGCCTGACTCCATCTACGTCGATGCCCTGTTCAATCACCAGGATTTGAAAACCCGCCTGAAAACAGTAATTCAGCCTGGTCACACCCTGAAACTGACCGTCACCGACTGGCTGATCGATAATCAAAATGAACACTGGGCGCTGCGAAAAACGCCCGCGACCCTCGAAATCGACACCGTCAACTACCGGATCAACCAGTTAATAATCGCGTCAGGAACCGCAGACAGTTCGCAGTATATGAAGGCGCATGGTGTGATCAGCCGCTTGGGGGAAGAGGATTTTGAATTTTGCCTGGGGAATATTGACCTGGCCCGAATGGCCGCGTTGTTTCAGTCCGGCATGGACGTATCCGGACTTCTGACCCTGAATCTTGATCTGAAAGGAACAGCAGCGTCTCCTTCCCTGAAGGGCGGTTTTAATTTTCAAAAGGCGGTCTTCAACAAATACCCGCTCCATCGCCTGGGAGGAAGTTTTAACTACCGGGACAATCAGGCAGGGATGGCGGTACAGGTCGTGCCCCGCGACAGCGGAAGCGTTGATCTCTCCGGCACGGTCCCCCTGCAGATGCGTCTCGACAGCATGACCTTCCGGGTTGATCCTCAGTCACCGCTCGATGCCCGGCTATCCATCCGCGAATTCCCAATGGCCATCCTCCACTCCCTGGTAACAGCCGATGCGATTAAAGGCCACGTGAACGGGAACCTGAATATTGGCGGAACGGTTCATGCGCCCAGCCCGGAAGGGAGCATGAACATGCGAAACGGAAGCATTAAAATGGATCAATATGGCGTGGATTACCGCGACATCGGCTTTTACCTCCGCTTTTTGCCCGAAAAAATTGCACTCGACACGTTTCTGATCAAAACAAGTGACGGGCGCGTGACGGCCACCGGCCAGGCAGATTTCAATTCTGTTTTTTACAAGGGTGACCTCGATCAATCAAAGATTAACATCCATTTTAACAAGTTCAACCCGTTCAACCACCGTGATTTTAACATGCAGCTCTCGGGAGTGACCAGCCTTGGCAGCAAAGACGGGAAAATGGTCTTTGGAGGCGATCTCCACATTCCCCGGTCAGCGATTTTCCTGCCAACGATCCTGAACAGGTTAGGCAAGATGACTGTCCCGGAGATCCCGGAATCGATCCTGGTCAGGGAGATGGGGAAGATGTCTGGACAAACCGGCACCGCTGTGGAAGTCCGGCAGCCGGAGAATCCGAAAGAAAGTACAGGCAAGAGTCC
>CAZANK010000363.1:0-4260 GCA_964486235.1 uncultured Prolixibacteraceae bacterium
ATGGGGACGCCAGTTGCCGTGCCGCGTATAGCCACTTCGCCGGCCAGTCCACGTCGAGTCGGTCACCAGGATAATCTCCCGCTGGCTTCCCGATGTTTTCTCCAACTGGGCTTTGACCAGCGGGCCGTTGCTGACGACTCCGGGAAGGCCTTCTGTGTACCAGCCGCTGCCCAGCCACACCATCAGGTCGTTTTGTCCTTTTTTGATCAGGGGCGTCACATCGTACGTCAGCACCTGCGAACGTTTGTCAAACTGCGAAACCGCGGGCGACAATACCCCATTCCCGGCTTTTTGACCATTGACATAAACTTCATGATATCCCAGTGAATTGACATGTGCCAACACCCGTCCGCCCGGATCATCCAGACGGAATGATTTCATGAGCTGCGGACATTCTGCATAGCCGGCTTCGGTCGGATAACCGATATACGAAGCGTGCCAGTCGTCCGCATTTAACAACCCTATGCTGAATTCCGCTACCGGGCCCCAGTCTGAAACGCGATCGGCCTCGTCCCAAATCCGGACCTTCCAGTAAGCCACCGATCCCGGTGACAATGCAGTTCCCTGGTAAGGGACCAAAACACAGGAAGCGGACTCCACCTTTCCCGAGTTCCACAAATCGGCTTTATCCGGTACCAGCAAAGACCGGTCGCTGGCAACAAGGAGCTGAAATGCCTTTTGTTCCGTTCCGTTTTTATGACTCCTGACCTTCCAGTTGAACCTTGGTGTCACCCGGTTGATGCCCAATGCATTCTCCAGATGCTCACAACGCAGGTTTGTGACGTGTAAGTCTGCTTTTTGCGTACAGGCAGCCACAAAAAGAAAAATACTACAGATGACGTACGGTATCCGTCTCATGTTTCCAGGTTTAATTGATTCCATCCCGATAAAGATATTAAAAAACGTTCTTTTATTGCCCGTTTTAATGTTCAAATCAAACCCGCAGCGATCTTCTCAAAGAAGTCACAATCCTTTAGTTCTTGCCGGCGATTTCAATCATCTCCTGTCCGAACGGCTCCAACATGATTTTTAGTTCTCCCCGCTGAAGCTGTTTCCCGGAAAAACAGCCCAGGACCTTGCCCGAAAGCAGTCCCTTGAGATGATACTGTTGTTCCGGGTTCACCCACGGAATATTGACTTTCCGCTCCTCTTCGCCCGCACTTCCCCGGAGCACGATCACGGCCCCCAGTCCTTCCCGGTTCAGTTTGCCCCACCAGTGCCAGTCTTCATCGGTCGGGGCCGGTACACCGCTGTATTGATAGCAGGCATAAATGCCGTATTTCTGTTCGAGGTCGTCCAGCGTTCGGAACAGGAAGCGATATCTTCCGATATTTTCAGGGGTGAGCGACGTCAGGTCGCCTGAAAAGGAAAGCGGTGCGCCTGTCAACCAACTGCAAACCTGCCTGTCCTGTATCGCCGGAGTAAGGCTTCCCCGGAAGTTTGTCGTTACGGCTCCAAATACTTCAATCCGGTCAAGGGGCAATCCCCTATGCCTGTGTAAAAGTTCACGGGCCCGAAAAGCGCCCTGGATCAACTTCTGGCTCAGGCTGTCAACATGGTAGTTCCACTCGGATGAAACCAGTTTGCTTCGGTTACCGGCGCCCCAGTACTCGTTTGGCGCCGAATGATAAGAGTCAGCATGTTTCAGCACCGCCACGTCAGTTTCCGGTCCCGGGGTTTCCCAGTAGATCTCATGAGAAAGCTGCAGCCACACATCGGGGGCCTGGCGATGAATTTCATCCTGCACGGCAAAAAGACCGCGCAGTCCGCGGAGATACGATTCTTTCAATGTCCGGCTTTCATGCCCGCGCGCGATATCCCCGTAACAAATATTACTCAGATCCTGCTTAAAATAACCGGCTTGAAAGGTTTTATGGAGATAAACCAGATCGCTGATGTACTTTTCGCGCGACTCGCGGTAGCACATGCTCAAACCCAAACCGCCGGTCCGGCGAATGAGCGGCAGGCTGAACAACCCGGTACCATCGTCCGGCTTTCCGTGCTCTTTTTCACTGATAAAAACGGAATACCACAAGCCGGTCTCCATTCCCTTTGAGTGAATATACGCACTCAATCCTTTCAAATCAGGAAAATTCTTATTGGGATTACGGGTTGAAACAGCCCAGCCGGCGCCCGGGCCGGTATCCGACCAGCCGGCATCCAGTTGAAAACACCGGAAACCGAGATGGGAAGCGATATCCGCGGCGATGCGCATGTTGGAATCGTTGATGGCAGCGCTGTAGTTGGTCCAGGTACAAAATACCGGGGCAATACGCTTCACCTGCCCGACCGGCTTCAGTATCCGCTCTTTTAGGAAATCGCTGAAGTCAGCCTCCACACACCGGTCAAGTGCCGTTGAAACGGAAGAAATCGTCGGATAGCTTTCCCCGGAAAAGGCATACAGAAAAACCGGCTCTGACTCGAACGTCTCGCCCGGTCCGATCACCCATTCAAAAAGCGCCGGATTGTACCCATTGCTTCCGTCGGGGGCCAAATGCCGGAGTTTGGAAGGGATTTCGCTGACAGAAATCACCCCTTGCGAACTTTCGGCATCATGAAAGGCCAGGACGGAAGGGTCTACACCGCGCGAATCGGGTGTCAGCATCGTTGTATACGTATAGTTTGCTGCGGGATGCCAGTTTTCCAGCATCAACCCGGAAATCTTCATCCATTCGTTGCCCTGGTTCCGGAATGTGACCCACTTCCGGATCACCGGGTACCCGGTATAAATTTCATAGTTGATCCCGGCGACAACCCCTTCAAGCGGGGAGACCGCCTGAAAAGTAAGCGTACAACGGGCCGTAAGGCTATCCGGCTTTGATATCCGGCAGCTCTGTTTTTTAAACAACGACGAAAAAACCGGCTGATCCACATGCAGGGAATCGATCCAGTTGACGTCGCCGGCCATCCCGTATCCATTTTTCATGAAAGACAACGCATCAGTCTGATTTTTGATCACGTCGGTCTGCTCGATAGCGCCTTCGTCCGAATAGACAATCCCCTCCGGCTTCTTATTTGGACAGGCCTTCATGAAGGTCACCGACAATTCCCCTGCCGGAATGTCGTTCAGGTGATCACGGCCCACCAACAGTTCACCGGATGCAAACAAACGATCGGAAACAATCAACCTTCTGGACAACATTCCGGCGCGGATCATCACCGAATTGCCATCTTCGCTGATCTCCCATTTCCCCGTATTCACCGGGGAAATACCGGTGCTGCCCCGGACTGTTTTCATTTCTTTTCCCGCCACGCCACATGTATCCGGGATCAACAAGGGACCGGCCACACAAAAACCAATCGCTAATAGAAAGTACTTCCCCATTTTCCGTTTCCTTTATCAATGAATACCCCAAAAATACAATCTTCCGTGAAACAATTCGGAATAATTCGAAAGGAAACCGATAAAAAAGGGAAAAATTGTCTACCCCAAAACACAAAATACACGAGTGAAAAATCCCGCCAATGGTTGTCCGGTTCCCTTCCTGCAAGCGACGTGACAACTTTATGCCCATTTTCCTTTGCTATCCGGCGAATCGTTTATTTCGTCCCGAAAAACACGATCGCCGCGGAAGCATCACTAAAGGCAGCATCAATCCTCGCATGCCCGTTATTTATTTTTACCGTCGCCCCCTGATTGTTCCAGTAATCAGAAACAACCTTATTTTTGGTGATATAGGAGAAATTTCCCTTTGAGTTGGCAAAAATCACGACGACACCTTTGCCGGTTTCCGGGTTGATCTTTTCAATGATCTCTGGCGTATCGCCCGGTCTTCCGGTGAACACGGGTGAAGCAGCCATCACCTCTGCGCGTACTTGCCTGTATTTTCCCAGGACATCGTGAAACAGCGTCACCCCTTCGGGCGAAGTTTTCAGGATTTCACCCCAGATAGAATTCTGTCCCAGCACCAGCGATGCCAGGTTTATAATTTGTGAATTTTCAGGGTCGTCTGGTTGGTAATTGGCTAAAAACAGATTTGAGGGTATCCACTTGTCGTAATCGAGCACAGAACGCATAAACCAGGTACGGGCAGGGCCGGGTTGAATAAAAATGTTATGGCAATTGTTGGGTAAAAGGCTTTCGCCTAAATCGAAATTTTTAAAATAGGGTCCGTTATTCAAGATAAAGTAACGCCCGTTAGCCAAAAACTGCAAGCCAACACCGATGCGGCCGGACTCGGTCACATCGAAATCGAAAATGGCATCCGGGCAAACAGCACATACTTTTTCCATGATCCTGCCCAGGTAAACCGGCAACAG
>CAZANK010000364.1:0-4255 GCA_964486235.1 uncultured Prolixibacteraceae bacterium
TTTGGTTTTTCGATGGTGTGCATAGGGGTTTTAACGACGGGCTCAGCGGGAATCTGAGGCTTCGGTTGTTTTAACGGAGGAATCTCACTTTTAGGGCTGCTCAGATCGGTGATCCGGATCTCATCAGCAGGGAAGTCATCTTCATCATGATCATCCAACCCGGATTCTCCCTGCCGGTCTTCCAGGGTAATTGTCTCTTTTTTGGTACGCTGGCTTTTCAGGTTGATCCTTTCCGATTCCTTTTTCAGGAAGATGTCACTTTTATACTCCTTTTCCAGCAGATGATAAGCGTCATCCGAAATCTTGGTGTTTGGATTGGAATCCACGTCAAATCCTTTTTTATGGAGAAATTCTACGATCGTCTGGATTCCCACATTAAACTCCCGGGCTACCTTACTTAGTCGCGTATTTGTGTTGCCAATGCTCATATACCCAATCTGTTTTTTTACTTCTAAAAGCTTCCGTGCAAAAGCTATGCAATTTTACGCAAATTATTTTAATTCTGTTATTCAAATTCGGAGCGAAGAATACGCAGTAACTCATCCACGGTTTCTTCTTCGAGGTCTGTTCGTTTGATCAGGTCATTGCGACTCAGGCTCAACACATTCTTGGCGGTGTCGCAGCCAATGGCCTTTAGTTCATCCAATATCCAACCTTCGATTTCATCGGCAAATTCGTCCAGGTTCACATCTTCTTCGTCGGGCTGCATTTCGCGGTAAACGTCGATTTCATAACCTGTCAACTGACTTGCCAACTTAATATTCAGTCCGCCTTTTCCGATGGCCAGCGATACTTCATCCGGCCTCAGGTACACATCCGCTCTTTTGGTGTCCTCGTGGAGCTTGATGGATGAAACTTTGGCCGGGTTAAGCGCGCGCTGGATAAACAACTGAACGTTATTCGAGAAGTTGATCACGTCGATGTTCTCGTTGCGAAGCTCGCGGACAATTCCATGGATACGCGATCCTTTCATGCCGACACACGCTCCTACGGGGTCTATCCGTTCATCGTACGATTCAACGGCCACCTTTGCCCGCTCGCCCGGCACGCGGACAATCTTCTTAATGGTGATCAGTCCGTCGAAAATCTCCGGCACTTCCAGCTCAAACAAACGCTCCAGGAATACAGGCGACGTTCGCGAAAGGATGATCAGCGGATTGTTGTTCCGCAACTCCACCTTGAAGACGACCGCGCGCAACGTGTCTCCCTTGCGGAAATAATCGGTCGGGATCTGTTCCTGTTTCGGGAGCAACAGTTCGTTGCCCTCATCGTCCAGGATTAGAATCTCCTTTTTCCATACCTGGTATACTTCCCCGGTGACGATGTCGCCGATCTTGCTTTTATATTTATTGTAAATATGATCCTTCTCAAGCTCGAGGATGCGGCTGGCCAGATTCTGACGCAGGTTTAAAATGGACCTTCGTCCAAAATCCTTTAATTTCACTTCGTCGGTCACTTCCTCTCCCACCTCGTAATCCGCGTCGATCTTCTTGGCATTGCCCAGTGTGATTTGCGTATTGGGATCGGTGATTTCGTGATCTTCCACGACAGTGCGGTTCCTCCATATCTCAAAATCGCCTTTGTCAATATTGATGATGATATCGAAATTTTCATCCGTTCCGTAAGTTTTTTGCAGAACATTCCTGAATACATCCTCAAGAACGCTCATCATCGTGACCCGGTCAATATTCTTCAGGTCTTTAAATTCGGAAAAGGTATCGATAAGACTAATATTATCCATCTTGCCCGTTTTAAAATTTGATACTGTTTCTAACTGTTTTTACCTCGTCAAACGAAATCCGCAGGATTTGGGTTACTATTTGTTTTTTCTTTTTTCCTTCTATCTTTTCTTTTTTTGAAATCTCCAGGTCGAATCCCGATTCGTCGGCCTGCTTTAAAATCCCGGTGTACTTGTGGCCGTTCGCGAGGTCGACCACGACTTCGTTCCCGTTGTTCTTCACATACTGGCGAAATCCTCTGAGCGGCTGTCCGAGTCCGGCCGATGAAACCTGGAGCTCAAAATCTTCTTTTTCCCGGTCCAGGTTATTTTCAATAAACCGGCTTACACGGATACAATCGTCAATGGTGATCCCGCTGTCGCTGTCAAGCAGAACCGTAATCTGGTTTGCCTGATTCACAACCACATCAACGACAAACTGCCCCGCCGTTAGCGTCTCTTCGGTTAACTGAACGATCAAGTCCCTGTTAATCATGCTGCAAAGTAATAAAATAGGGGACTTTAAGCCCCCTATCCCGGTTTAACTTTAATTGTCGGCGCAAAATTAATAAAATACTATGGAATACGCAAAACAAGAAGGAAATCGATCTGCAAAAAGTTCGTGAGGCGGTTCATTCGCGTGAATCCATAGCAGATTGAAAAAGTTTCTTAAATTTGCTTTTTTTTACCGGAAATCCCGAAGGACAGTTTTTAGGCAGGAAAAGAGGAAGAGACGTTCCCGGGATTGCGACGGGAACGTATGAAAGTATCAGCAAGAACTGGCTTGAAAACGAACAAGAAAAAGATTATTAACGATCCGGTATTTGGTTTTATAACCATTCAGTCCGAATTAGTCTTTGATTTAATCGAGCATCCTTATTTCCAAAGGTTACGCAGAATTAAGCAACTGGGTTTGTCGTACCTGGTGTTTCCCGGTGCCACCCATAATCGTTTCGAACATGCCATTGGGGCGATGCACCTGATGCATTCCGCGATTTCAACCCTTAGACTGAAGGGTATTGCCATAACCGGGGAAGAAGCCGAGGCGGTCACGGTAGCTATTTTGCTGCACGATATCGGACACGGGCCTTTTTCACACACGCTGGAGCATTCGATTGTGGATGGTGTTGCGCATGAAGAGATTTCCTCCTTGCTCATGGAAGATATGAACCGGCAGTTTGACGGCAAGCTTGACCTGGCGATCCGGATCTTCAGAAATCAATATCCAAAGAAATTCCTGCATCAACTGGTGGCCAGCCAACTGGATATGGACAGGCTCGATTATTTGCGGCGCGACAGCTTCTTCACGGGGGTGATGGAAGGTGCAATCGGATCGGACCGCATCATCAAAATGCTCCACGTTTGTAAAGATGAGCTGGTGATAGAAGCAAAAGGGATCTATTCGATCGAGAAATTCCTGATCGCGCGGCGCGTGATGTATTGGCAGGTGTACCTTCATAAAACAGTACTGGCCGCAGATTATCTCCTGATGAACGTGTTGAGACGGGCAAAATTCCTGTTTATGCAGGGAGTACCCTTGTTTGCAACCCCTTCATTGGCGGTTTTCCTCCGGCAACCGATTTCGGCCGGGCACTTTCTTTCGGGAGAAACGTGCAACGGGCGGACGTTGCTCTCTGTTTTTGCCGAACTGGATGATTATGATATTCTTGCTTCAATTAAACAATGGCAATACGCGGACGATCAGATACTGGCCTGTCTTTCGGCCTGGCTTGTTAACCGGAAATTATTCCGGATGAGGTTGAAAAACAGTCCGTTTAAGAAATCGACGACAGACGGGGTCAGGAACAAGATCATGGGGCATTTTAAGACAGGGGAGTCTGAACTGGATTATTTCTTCGTCGAGGACACCATTTCCAATAACGCGTACACGTCGGGTGACGATAAAATTAATATCCTGTTCAGGTCGGGAAAAGTGAAGGAAATAAATGAAGCTTCGGATATTAACCTGACTAGTTTATCGCAAACGGTAAGAAAATATTTGATCTGTTACCCGAAAGAATTGGACATTAATTAATTTAAATCTATTTTTGCACGGCGCCAAGAAAAAAAATATGGATATTAAAGCAAGGGACATCGCTGATTATCTGCATGGAACAGTGGATGGCGATGAAAATGTCAGCGTAAGCAATATTTCTAGAATAGAAGATGGAAAGCAGGGTACATTAGCTTTTTTGGCTAATCCGAAATATGAAAAATTCATTTATGAAACCAATGCATCCATCGTTCTGGTCAATCGGGATTTCGTGCCTGAACAGCCGGTGAAGTGTACCCTCATCAGAGTTGCCGATGCCTACCAGGCGTTTGCGTCCCTGTTGGCTTTGTACCAGCAGATACTGGTTCCGAAAACCGGATTTGAGCAGCCTTCATTTGTCGATCCGTCGGCAACGATCGGCGAAGGGATTTACCTGGGGGCATTTGCCTACGTTGGCTCGAAAGCGAAAATCGGCGACAATACCAGGATTTATCCGCAGGCCTACATCGGCAGCAATGTGGTGATTGGCGAAAATACTACCATTT
>CAZANK010000365.1:0-2520 GCA_964486235.1 uncultured Prolixibacteraceae bacterium
AATGTGGTGATGGATGGAAGACTGATCACGGAACATTGCATCAATTCCCACTCCGGTACCTATCACGGCGACCAGTGGGTCACTGCGGAGGTGGAAGTGTATGGCGACTCCCTGATCCGGCACCTCATCGACGGGCAGATCGTATTGGAATACACACAGCCTCAGTTGGATGAACGTGATCCTTCCTATTACCAACTCCTTCCCCCTGATGGCGACAAACTGCTTAAGGGAGGTACAATTTCATTGCAGGCAGAGAGCCATCCGGTCGATTTCCGGAAGGTAGAGCTTCTAAATCTGGGTGACGAATGTAATTAAGTCACCATTAGAGCCCTCGAACTATTGTCCGGTAGGGATCCATACCTTCATTTTGGCCGGACTACGATTATCCCAGACAAAACACGGGATGAACGTCAGCTCGCGAGCCGGAGCTGAAGAGCCCCATCATTCCGTCACTTTCGGAACCCGTGATACGCTACCGTTTGAACAACTGTTAAACAACAAGGACACGGCAATGACAAACATGCCGGAAACGGAGATCCAGTCGGGCGTTTCACCGGGAATCAGGACCCAGCTCAGGATGGCCCCGGCAACGGGGATCAGGAATTTCCACATGTTCACTTGCGAGACCTTCACTCCCGGTCTCTGCAACAGGGTGTACCAAATGGCAAAAGCGGCTGCCGATATAAAACTGAGCCAGATCAGCGCCGCGAAATATTCGGGAGCCACGGCCTTCAGTCCATAACCTTCAAAAGGGATCGATATCAGGATCAGTCCGATCCCCCCAAAAAACAAGGAGGCCGAGCTGAGTACGACGGGCGAAATGTGGCTGGGACGTTTTGACACCAGTACATTTGCCCATCCGGAAATCAGATTATTTGTCAGCAGAAAAGCAATGCCCAGCAGACTGATAGCCACTCCTGAAGGCAGATGACCGCGTCCGAGCGTGATGACAGCCACGCCCGCCACCCCCATCAGGATGCTGATGATCTTCATCCGGTCCATCCGGTCATCCCTCATGCCCCAATGCGCCACGACCGACACGAAAAGCGGGGATGAGCCTGTGATCATCGCCGCGATCGAGGCTGGCACCAGATTAATCCCGGAGTAAAAAAACATATACTGGATCACCGTCTGCAGTCCGGCGATGACGGCAATAAAGCGCCAGTTCCTGATCACCTCCTGCCAATAGCTCCTCACATTGTTGAAATACAGGATCAGCATGATCCCGGAAAACATGAAGCGGACGCCCGCGAACTGAAAGGGAGTATGGTATTTTAATCCGATTTTCACCCCGGCAAATGCAGAAGACCACAACAGGCATGCGACTATCGCCAGGAATGTCGTATTTGTAAAAAGTTTCCTTGTGCTAAACATGGCTATCACTCACCCCGGTCATCCACCCAAACCTTCATTTTCCCGGGCTCGCGGTTATCCCACGTAAAATAGGGAATGAAGGTAAGCTCCCTGTTGTCCGAACGGGCTTTCAGTACATACGTCTGGTCCAGCTTCCCCGTCCCCGGGAGTATCGCAAACCGGGTCTCCCGGTCGACCTGTACTTCCCGGATATCGCCATTGTCGGCCTCCTCGAGACAGTAGACCAGTGGTCCACGCCGGACGGCTCTTTTGCCGGTATTTTCCTTCACCCGCGGGTCGGCTGCGACCAATTCGGCGGGCATATCCAGTACCAGGCTCACCTGGTCCCCTTTTTTCCATTTCCTTTTAACGCTCAGGTAGCCGTCTGCCTGATTCGCGGCAGGGATCATTTTCCCGTTCACCGAAGCCCTGAAACTTTTGCACCAGTCAGGAATCCGCAACTTCAGGTCAAAGCAGACCGGGGCAACGGGGTCAATGGCCAGGTCAACCTTCCCGTCCCAGGGATAATCCGTCGTTTGCTGCACCTTTAGTTTTGTTTTCCCCATTTCGAATTCAGCCTGATTTCCCACATACAGGTTGACGAACAACTCATTTTCGTTCTTCAGATAGATATAGCTGCCTACCGACGGAATAAACCGTGACACGTTGCTCGGGCAGCAGGCGCAGCCATACCACCTTTTGCGGTGATGGTCCCCGTCCGACTCCAGCGGGTTCACATAAAAAAACAGGTCGCCTTCGAGCGAGATACCCGCCAGCACGCCGTTATAGAGCGAACGTTCCAGGACGTCCGCATATTTGGCATCTTTCGTGAGCAGATTCATCCGGTTATTCCATAACACCATCCCGATGGAGGCGCACGTTTCACAGTAAGCGGTCTTGTTGGGCAGGTCATAATCGTCGGTGAACCCTTCGTTGTGCCTGGATGAACCGATGCCGCCGGTGATGTACATGTTCCGGAAAACCACATCTTCCCAAACCCGTTTCAGCGCCTCCACGTATCCCGGGATATTCTTCTCCACGGCCACGTCGGCCATGCCCGCAAACAGGTACATGGCCCGCACGGCATGTCCCTTGATGTCGGTGATCTCCGACACCGGCACATCATCCTGACAGTGCACGGCCCCCATTTTCGGGTTGTTCCAGATG
>CAZANK010000365.1:2620-4242 GCA_964486235.1 uncultured Prolixibacteraceae bacterium
CCGCAGTACATCTCGTGTTTATCCATGTCGGTCCACCGCTGATCAGGCGCGTTCAGGGTATAAAATGTATTCAGATAACCGTCCGGCTGCTGTGCTTTCGCAATCAGTCCGATCCACCTGTCGAGCAAGTCTTCATACGCCTTATCCGGATTGTTGATCAGCGAATAGGCGATCCCCTCCATGGCCTTGTAGACATCCGAATCGTCAAAATAAATCCCTTCGTGCCGGCCCTCCTTCAGTCCGGCTGCCTTTTCAAAGTTGCTGATCCGCATAGTCGAGTCCTGCATCTGGGCGATACAAACCGGCAGGGTCTGGCCGGAATGGGCCTTTAAGCGGGAACCCCAGAAACCGTCACGGATACTCACCTGGTTGAAAGGGACAGGCTGCATCTGATAGGTCTGCGCCACTGCCGGCCAGACGCAAAAGCTGATTGCAAACAAAAAAATAACCTTCTTCATAAAGTCAAATTCGTTATCGATTACCCGATAAAGATACACATCAAAGAGTAAAAAAGACGAACACCTGGGAAAAAATGAAACTGCCCGCAGCCGGCAGGAAAGCGTTTACTCCCGTTCCGTCACCGGAACTCAATTTTCGGGACGATAAAGCGCTGGTTTCGCGGATTCGCCGGCCATCTTTTCCGGGAGTCTGTACACGTTCCCTTTTTTATTCGAGAAGTACAGCCGGGATTCTGACGGTTGCCGTCCATGGCCATCGGCCCAGAACGCGTAGAAGCCTGGATGTGCGTTGACCGGCCGTCGCGCGTAGGTATGATTGTAATCACTGTTACGGGTCAACTGTTTGATTTTTGTCCAGTTTTTTCCCTGATCCCTGCTGATCCACATTTCCATTTCTCCGCCGGTGTTGTATTCCTGCGGCCCCGCTGCCGTGGGCGCTATTATTCGCCATAAGTTATTCTTCTCCACATAGATTGATCCCATGTCATAAGCGTTTCCGGCTGAGGTAAACGCGTTGATCTCCCACTTCTTCCCGTTCCACCAGGCGGTATGCCATGTTCTCGGGCCATCTTCCGGACCAGGCATAGGGCCTTTAGTGGTGATATAAAGAATCACCGGCCTTCCTTTCTGATCGTAATTCACATCACCGATGTAAACATTTCGTTCTTCCGAGTCATAATCGTGGACCAGCGCCGTGTTTGCAACCTCTTTTAACGGCAGGGATACCGGCTTCCCGTCCACGGTCTGCCAGGTCTTCCCGAAATCCCTGGTCTCCAGATAGTAGAGGTTCGTCCTGAAATCCAGTCCCCCTCTCACCGGGCGGACAGGATGATAGTTAAATGAGGAACCAATTGTTTTTCCCTGGTTTCCGCTGCTCTGATACTGTCCCTGTCCCAAAAGCGACAAATCTCTCCACGCCGACCATTCCACGCCGTCTTTGCTGGTCATCCAGGCAATCACTCTCCCGCCAACTTTCTCATAATGGGTAAACAAGCCTGTAAAGCCTTCCTTTTCATGATAATAAATCTGGAGGTAGGAGAAGTTATCCATAGGAACCTTTTTCCCGTTTTCGATTTTGGTTGCCGCGATGCGTTCAAATTCACCGATCGCGTATGGCTGCTTGCTGCGGTGAATAAAGGAGGGCCTTCCTGTCCCGTGCGAGGT
>CAZANK010000366.1:0-4231 GCA_964486235.1 uncultured Prolixibacteraceae bacterium
ACCGCCAGGAAAACCGGCTTCGTCACCCGCCGCAAGATGGACGCGATGGCCTGATCAAGGTCGGTGATCCCTCCTTCCACATCCACCGCGAAAATAATCACGTCGGCCTCGTCAATGGCCAGGTGTACCTGTTTGCGAATCTCGCCCTCAAACACGTCGTCCGAGTTCACCACGTACCCACCGGTATCGATGACCGAAAACTCCATGCCGTTCCACTCGCACTTTCCGTAATTCCGGTCGCGCGTCACGCCCGCCATTTCATCGACGATCGCCTTCCGGCTTTCAACCAGCCGGTTAAACAAGGTCGACTTACCCACATTCGGCCTTCCTACAATTGCAACAATATTACTCATTCCTAATACTTTACTTTTTCTTCGCGTCTTCGCGTCTTTGTGTTCATTTTCAACGTCTTCCTTTACTGAAAGTCATACCCGAACCGGCCCAACGAGCGTTCCTGATCCCGCCAGTCCTTTGTCACCTTCACGTACAGGTCCAGGAACACCTTCTTTCCAAAAAACTCTTCCAGATCCTTGCGGGCCTGGGTGCCCACCTTCTTCAACGCCTTTCCCTGGTGCCCGATGAGGATGCCCTTCTGACTGTCGCGGGCCACATGAATCACACCGCGCAGGCTCAACAGCCTTCCTTCATCCTTAAACTCCTCCACTTCCACTTCGACCGAGTAGGGCACTTCCTTCTCATAATTCAACAGGATTTTCTCCCGGATAATTTCCGTCACAAAAAAGCGCTCATTCCGGTCGGTCAGTTCGTCTTTGGAAAAATAGGGAGGTCCTTCAGGCAACAGTTCCAGTATCCGGTCGAAAATCGGCGCCACGTTAAACTTCTCGGTGGCCGAGACGGCAAAAATGTCGGCCTCCGGCAACAAGTCCTTCCAATAATGATATAATTTCAGGACTTCCTCCTGACCCGAAAGGTCTATTTTATTAATCAGAACAATGACCGGCGCATTTGACCGCTTTATTTTTTCAAGATAGTCCTTGTTTTTATCTTGCTTTTCGACCACATCGGTCACGTATAAGATGACATCTGCGTCGATCAGGGCTGTTTCCACATACTTCATCATGGATTCCTGGAGCCTGTAATTCGGCTTCAGGATGCCCGGCGTATCCGAATAGACAATCTGGAAGTCGTCTCCGCTCACAATCCCCTTGATGCGATGGCGGGTCGTCTGCATCTTTTTGGTAATGATCGATAAACGCTCGCCCACCAGCACGTTCATGATGGTCGATTTCCCGACATTTGGATTCCCGATAATATTGACAAAACCTGACTTATGCCCCATTTATTTCTGTATGAAGGTTTTAAAACCGCCGCAAAGATAGTCAATAAATTCGTTCTCCCTGCGCTGGTTTCTGAAGGGTTTCTTCGGGCCGGGCGACAGCGCTCCCTTGAAGGTTGCGGAAGCCCCATCGATGTTGCTTTCAGGCGGTTCAGTCGTGGTTTTTCGGAATGGTCATTTTCAGGAAGCCGATCTCACGCGGGGTCAGGAAACGCCATTTTCCCCGTGGCAGGTTTTTCTTGGTCAGCCCGGCAAAAACCACGCGGTCGAGGCGGGCAATCTTATAACCAAAGTGTTCAAAAATACGGCGGACAATCCGGTTTCTCCCGGAATGAATTTCAATCCCTACCTGGGTTTTATCCTGAGGATCGACATAACTGACGGCATCGGCAGCGATGACGCCATCGTCCAGTCCGATACCCCTGGTGATCTGTTCCAGGTGCTCCTCCGAAAATTCCCGGGTCAGAAAAACATGATAAATTTTCTTCTTTTCATACGACGGGTGTGCCAGTTTTTTTGCCAGGTCCCCGTCGTTGGTGAACAGCAACAGGCCCGAAGTCTCCTTATCCAGCCGCCCTACCGGATAAATGCGTTCCTCGCAGGCCTGACTCACCAGCTCCATGACGGTATGTTCGGCATGAGGATCGTCGAGGGTCGTGACGTATCCTCTCGGTTTGTTCAGTAACAGATAAACCTTTTTTTCCGCGTTCAGCAACTTTCCCTTGTAGCTGACCTCGTCGCTTCCGCGGACTTTTGCACCCAGTTCAGTGACCACCTCTCCGTTGACCGAGATCTCCCCGGCTGAAATCAGTTGGTCCGCCTCCCGACGGGAACAGATTCCGGCATTGGCAATAAAACGGTTCAGCCGGATCTCTTCATCGCCTTTTTTCATAAGACGGATCCTTCCCTCCTGCCGGGCAGGCTTGACCACCTCATCCCTCTTCGGGGAAAGATGTTTGTCGCGGGAAAGAATGATTTTTTTTCTCATTTTGATTGAAATCGTTGCAAAGATGCTAAAAAAAAAGCAGCAAGACACAAGAAGGCTGTTCGCGGTTAACTTTTAGCCCACAGCTCATAACCTCCGGTCTCCCTTACTCGTTCTCTTTTTTATAATTCTCAAATTCCTCCAGGATGGCGGCACGCACATCGTACTCGTTAAAATAGGGCTTTAACACGGACTTTTTGTTGAAATAGATCATAAATGAATCAGCTTCGTCCTCGTTCAATCCGGTGAGCGTCATCACCATTTCCTTATTGTAAAACTGGGAAAAGTATTCCCATTGCTGTTCCGTGATGATCGCTTCCCTGACATTTCGTTTTTCCTTTTCTTCGCGGCTCAGGTGATACTGCAGGAATGAGGCCGGACTAAACAGGGCTGCCAGCCACGATGGCCTTTTATTGAACGCATCACCACGAAGCTCGGGCGACAGGTCGACCGGTTTGCCGGTTCCCACCCCTTCCATGTCGATCTTCTTTGCCTGTCCGGTCACGGTCACCTCCCCGATGGCATACCTGACCGGACGCACCTGGACCACCAGCAGGCTGTCAGTATGTTGCGTATGCGGGATGCGGACATATTCTTTCATAAACCCCATCGCCGAAATGCTCAGGCTGTCCACGTTCAGTGTTTCCAGCGAAAAACGGCCATTCGCATCGGTGGTCGTGCCGCCATGCGTGCGCATGTTCACCACATGCGCATACGGGACCGGCAGTCCGTCGTCCCTGTTGACCAGCTTCCCCTTCAGATGGATGAGCACCGGGTCAATCAGGTCATCCTCCTGCGCCAGGACAGGCTGGCTGAGGATCAGCGCGGCGAAACCAACAATATAACAGATCAGTCCCCTCATATCGCTCAAAAGTAGCGATTTCACATGGAAATTTCTCATTTCATGCGCCACGCATTCCCCGTTTTAACAATGTTTAATGAAAACAAAGCACCGGAAACGTAAAAGCAGCATCTTCATCCCTCCCCGTTTTAACAATAAAAACCCCGGCAAAATGCCGGGATTCACTGTTTTTTCGATCGTTACATCCACTGCCTGCGCGGGAACACCCCCTACATCTTTCCAAGTCTTTTGATCCGGTCCATCGCCTCCAGCACATCAGAGCGGTCTGCAAACGCTGAAAAACGGAAATAGCCTTCACCGGCGGGCCCGAAACCGGAACCCGGCGTGCCCACCACGTTCACCTCATTCAGCAGCCAGTCAAAAAACGCCCACGATTTCATGTTATTCCTGGTTTTCACCCAGATATAGGGGGCATTTTCCCCACCATACACGGTATAGCCGGCCTGGGCAAGATTTTCGCGCATCAGACGGGCATTCTCCATATAATAGCCGATCAGTTCCTTCACTTCCTTCTGTCCCTGTTCCGAATACACGGCCGCGGCTGCCTTCTGCACCGGATAGGACACCCCATTGAATTTCGTGGTATGGCGGCGCATCCACAATTTCCTGACGGAGTGGGCATTCCCTTCGCGGTCGTATGCCTTCAGTTCCTCAGGGATCACGGTAAAGGCGCAACGGGTGCCGGTAAACCCGGCCGTTTTTGAAAAACTGCGGAATTCGATGGCCACCTCCTTGGCCCCCTCGATTTCATAAATCGAATGCGGAATGTCCGCATCCCTGATAAACGCCTCATAGGCCGCATCGAACAAAATGACACTCTTTTGCTCCCGGGCATACGTCACCCACTTCTCCAGTTCCTTTTTGCCGGCAACGGTCCCGGTGGGATTATTCGGAAAACAAAGAAAGATCAAATCCGGGCGCTCCGCCGGAAGCGCGGGGATAAACCCGTTCCCCTCCGTACAGGGCATATAGATAATCCCTTCGTAATACCCGTTATCCTGACATTCGCCCGTTTTCCCCGCCATGACGGTGGTATCGGCATACACCGGATAGACCGGATCGCAGATGGCAATTTTGTTTCCGCTGC
>CAZANK010000367.1:0-4214 GCA_964486235.1 uncultured Prolixibacteraceae bacterium
AAACATAAATTTATCCGGTTTAGAGAAGAACGCTCTCAGGAGTCTTTTACTGATTTTTTTAATTTCTACTATCACCGGTTAACCCAGTTTGCGACGACCATCCTCAGGTCAGAATTATTATCCGAAGAAATTGTTCTGGATGTCTTCCTGAAACTATGGGAACAAAGAAAAATGACGGACACCATCGATAATATTGAAACGTATTTGTATATCTCCGTACGAAACAAAGCCATCAACGCCCTTAAAGACAAGCAAAAATTCCACTTCGATATGCTGGAAAACGCTCATGTCCGGCTGGCCGGTTACAAGGCACCGGCAGAAAGCGAACTGATCGAGCATGAGTTGTTCGGGGCCCTTCATGATGCGGTAAACCGGCTCCCCGCCAAGTGCAAAATCATTTTCAAGCTGATCCGCGAAGACGGGCTTACCCGGATTGAAGTGGCACAGATCCTGAATATTTCTGTCAAAACAGTCGACAACCAGGTGGCTATCGCGGTAAGAAAAATTGCAGACCAACTTCATATTGATCTTTCCAATCCTAAAAATTCGCATGGGCTAATGACTTTTCTACTTACGTTATAGCCTACCATTTAACTACTTACAGATTCACATTAAAATTTTTCAAAAATAATTCAATTTCTTTTGTGGAAATTTCAGGAAATGGCTGTTGGATGTACCGGACATGGGAATGGATTTTACCTGATTGACGGGATACAAGAGCAGAGTATCAGAAATTTTTGGTAAAAAACGGAAGTTAAATTTAGAGATGATACGAAATCTCCATGAAAAATTAAAAATTAAGGTAGCTTTCAAGTACCACATACATGGCCAGCATATGACATCTTGTACTGGTAACCAGCGGGTGCGTAAATTGAAC
The DNA here is from genome assembly GCA_964486235.1 of uncultured Prolixibacteraceae bacterium. Classification (GTDB taxonomy): domain Bacteria; phylum Bacteroidota; class Bacteroidia; order Bacteroidales; family Prolixibacteraceae; genus JBCFBK01. The sequence continues at coordinate 878 of CAZANK010000367.1, forward strand.
TTTAAACATTGAACGCGGCACCGCCCTGAATCCGCCTAAATGATGATCCGTTGGCCCGGCCAGTACCCGGGTAAACGGCATGGAAATATCATAGTCAGCATGAATGATGGTGTCCCACTTATAAACTTCATAATTCAATGTTCCTTCCCGGGTAAACTCATTCGGATATGTACGATGTAATCCCGATGGCTTACTGGAACCCATGAAACTGAATGAACAAATGATGCCTGGCCGCTTTCGACAAAAATTTCTTCCTGGATCCGGATCATTTCCTGGTCGTCACGATCCATAAAGTCCACCATCATTCCTTTAATGCCCCATTCTTCAAACTGCGCGAAAGCCTCATCCAGTTTCGCATACAGCGCTTTCCAGTTCACCCAGACATGAATGCCGACACCCTTTCTTTTGGCATAATCACAAATCTTCTTCATATCCAAAGGTTTGATAGATTTTGTCACGTCCGCATTTTCACCGGGATTCCCAAAATCAAATCCATCGTCCACATACCAGGGTTGTTCCGCATAACCGTAAATGGAAATGAAACTGAAGATTATTGTCAGCGGCGAAATCGATGTAATACTTGTTTGTGGCAAAGTTATTCCCGGGCGAAAAAGTGGTATCAGGCACCATGTTCCCGTTCCACCAGGTGAATGTTGTCTTTCCGGGTTGTATCCATGATGTGTCCCCAATTTTACAGGGTTCATTCAGATTGGTCAGGATATTCGATTCGATCAGCGCTCCGACCCTGTTGCCGATCATCATTACCCTCCATGGCGATGGATGAGGGAAACCGGCCTCCACCTTGATTTTTTCCTGTCCGGGCCTGGGAGATAATTTCCCGTAAAGCATATTGTTCTCCTTCCACAGGTACATTCCGGCATAGTCCCTGACGGAGGCTTCTGTAACCGCCATGAAGACCTGATTGGGGAATTCAAACAATGCAGGCATATCCATCAGTTTCCTTTCAGGCATTTCATGATAAGCACCATGCGTGTAAAGTCCTTCGTGAGAGGAGGTATGCGACGGTAAGAAAAGCGTCAATACCCTGGGGTCGCCCTGAACATTGAAAGTAGTCGTTTCCTCGTATAAGATGAACGATTTCCTGTTTAACTGCTCCGGGAACTCATAACGAAAAGCAATGCCATCATTAAAAACTGGAAATAGGCGACAGCCATTTCCCCTGCCAACAGAAGGGGCCACCGGACGTGTAAACAGACCGATCAGCAACAGTAAACCGCCGAATGCTTCCAGTATCCCTCCAATTCCTACCTGGGACATCAGTTGGGCCGTTTCACCATTTGGATGCATTAAATTGGGGATTCATCCAAAACTCCCATGATGTGCTTCAGATAAATCTCAGTGATACATTGCACGGCAACCGGGAAACATGGTGGCCATGTATTGGTATAAAAAAAATGGCTTGATCGTGGCTGCCACGCACTAGGATTGGCATATGCCTGGCGGCGATGGAAGCCGGGAAACCTGTCGCCTGGGAAGTGCTCATTACCGTTACCGAAGATGAATCACTCTCCTGAAGAAATATATTAAGAGTAAAAAATTTACCAATTTGGTAACTTTAATGTATCTTTGTAAAATAAGTAATTAAAAATGCGAGTAGTAGCAAAAAAAGTACTTCGCGCTTTTTGGGAGAAATATGCCGATTCAGAGCAACCACTAAAAACATGGTACAAAGAAGCATCAAAGGCAAGGTGGAATACTCCAAATGAGATAAAAGCTGAATATGCAAAGGCCAGTGTTCTAAAAAGTGGACGTATTGTATTTAATATCTGTGGTAATAAATACCGGTTAATAACAGATATTAACTATGAGAGACAGTGGGTCTTTATTCGGTTTATTGGACCCCATGATGATTATGATAAAATAAATGCTGATAAAATTTGAGATTATGGATATCAAAGCTATAAAAACAGAAGAGGAATATAACCATGCGCTCAAAAGGCTTGAAGAAGTCTTTCATGCCCCGGTCGGAACGAAAGAGGGTGATGAAGCAGAGGTTTTAACTATCTTAATTGAAAAGTATGAAGAAGAAACCTTCCCAATTGATGCCCCGGATCCGATAGAAGCTATAAAGTTTAGAATGGGGCAGATGGAGATGGACAATAATGATTTAGCGAAAATAATTGGATACAAGAGCAGAGTATCAGAAATTTTTAGTAAAAAACGGAAGTTAAATTTAGAGATGATACGGAATCTCCATGAAAAATTGAAAATTCCGTATGAGTCTTTACTTGCTGACTATTAGAAAACAACGGTATAGCTATTCCAATCAGGAATCTTAAAACTGTATAGTAATTTTAGGAAAGGACAATTGCCCGCTATAGCCCAACCCAGGGATCAGCGAAGGAGCACCGATAGATCAGCGATGGATCGGACAATCATAAAAGCTTTCAAAAAGTTGTTCCGGAGGAGTGTGAAATGTAAATTTTTCCTTTACCAACGGGAAGTGGGGAAATAGCATTGATCAGGCGGCATAATTCCTGATTTCAATCCCATACTTCAGGATTTCTGCGATGACAGGATTTGCACTCTTAAAATCTGACACCGTAAATGGGTGCGGTTCTATTAATAAATCATCATCACTTCGCAAACACATTAGTTCAACTTGCATGTCTAAAAGATCATCAACAGACTTAAACACAATTGCCAAATCTATATCGCTATCAGGATGATTCGTTCCTTTTGCAAATGAACCAAAAAGGATAGCACTCTCAACCCGATACTTTTTGCTTACTAAATCAACATATCTCCCGGCAATTTTTATAGCTTCTGCTTTATCCATTCACGAAGTATTTTTATAGTTGAAACCCATATTTCAGTAAATTCCGGAGTACATCGTTCATAGAAATCCTGTTTGTAATCATCATACCTGGCATTCAAATTAAAAGTTGTAGTCGTATCGAGCCAGCGTTTCTGCTCATCATTAAAATCAATCCCAGATAATTTTGCCAATCTTCGAAGATCATGGGTAAATGGTGCATAAGTCTTTGTTTTTCTAACTACTCCGGCTTTTAAAAGTCGTTCTATTACTAAATGCCCCATAAATAACGCCCAATGATAATCTTTCGAATGATACAAATGAATCATGGTTTCAAAGTCCTGATCAGATCTTGTAATCCAGTGATTGATCGTTTTTTCGATGTCAATTCCCTCATTTTGCATAACCCAAAAATACAAAAGAATATTTTAAAACCATTACAAATCTTAAGGGAACATCTTTCAAATCGCCACTGTTCACCATTGCTTATAATCTGTATCTGCCTTTTAGCGATGTGCTTTATCTTTACAACGCTGCCACCGCTTTTCGTATTTCGTTTAG
>CAZANK010000368.1:0-4206 GCA_964486235.1 uncultured Prolixibacteraceae bacterium
AATCTTCAAGCTCCCATTCCACGCGCATGTAAAATATTTTTTGCGCACGGTCGACATACTGATCGAGGTTAATGATATTCCCGTTGTTTTTATTCAGGAATTCAGTAACAGTCGCCAGGATACCCTGCCGGTCCGGACAGTGGATCAGCAAAATCGCGGTATTCTTTTTCTCGCGTAAAGGTTTTATACTTTTCATTTCATCGTGTTATTTTTACCGCAAAGAGCACAAAGTTTTTTTTCACGAAGAACACAAAGACTATAATATAACCCGTTTGATACCATCTTTTAAATATTTGACGTTGAAATTTACCAAAAGCCCTAATCTGCATTCAGATACCTTCAGGTAAGTTAAAATTTGAGCCAGATGGATATCCGTCAATGCTTCAATAGATTTAATTTCAATGATAAATTGATCTTCAACAAATAAATCAATGCGATAGCCTATATCTAGTTTAATTCCCTTATAAACCAGAGGAAGTGCTTTTTGTCTTTCAACATATAATCCTGTTCGTGTAAGTTCATACATCAGGCATTCTTCGTAGGCGTTTTCCAGCAAACCGGGTCCCAAATTTGAATGGACTTCAAATGCGCAATCCAGCATTGCTTTAAATATATCTTCTTTTCCTTTTTCCATCTTTGTGTTTCTTCGTGGTCTTTGTGGTATAACGGCTTATAATGTTCCTTTGGTTGACGGAAGTTCAAAGTTAAACACATCTTTTCTGATCGCCATTTTGATGGCCCGGGCCAGGGCTTTAAAGATACCTTCAATCTTGTGGTGTTCATTCTGTCCTTCCGCCTTGATGTTGATGTTTGCAAGAGACGTGTCTGCAAACGACTTAAAGAAGTGAAAGAACATCTCGCTGGGCATATCGCCTACCTTTTCGCGGTTAAAGACGGTATCCCAGACAAGCCACGGGCGACCGCCAAAGTCGATCACCACCTGGGCAAGACAGTCATCCATCGGCAGGCAATAGCCATACCGTTCGATTCCCCGTTTATCGCCCAGTGCCTGTTTAAAGGCCTCTCCGAGCGCCAGCGCGGTATCTTCAATGGTATGGTGTTCGTCCACCCGGAGGTCACCATCCACCCGGATGGTAAGGTCGACCCCTGCGTGCCTGGCGATCTGGTCCAGCATGTGGTCAAAGAATCCCAGTCCGGTGCGGATGTCTCCCTTGCCGGAGCCGTCCAGGTTCAGATCGATGCTGATCCGGGTTTCCCGGGTGTTCCGTTCGATACAGGCGGTGCGTTCAGGCGCAGCCACTTTGGCATAAATGTCATCCCAGTTTGAGGTGACCAGCACGCACGACTGACCGAGTCCCTGTTCTTCCATTTGGGGCACCAGTGAACCATCATTGAGAAGAATGCCTTTTGCACCCAGGTTTTTGGCGAGCCGGATGTCGGTGAGGCGGTCGCCAATGACGAAGCTGTTGCCCAAATCGTAGCTGCCGTCCAGGTATTTTCCCAGCAATGCGGTGTTGGGTTTCCGGGTTGGCGCATTTTGTTCCGGGAAAGTCCTGTCGAAAAGCATGTCACTGAAGACGATGCCTTCATTTTCAAATGCTTTGACCATTTTGTTCTGAGCCGGCCAAAAAGTGTCTTCAGGGTAGGCGGGTGTTCCCAGTCCATCCTGGTTGGAGACGATCACCAGTTCATAGCTCAGATTTTTTGAAATCAGATACAGATTGCGGAATACTCCCGGAACAAATTCAAGCTTCTCCAGCGAGTCAATCTGTTCGTCGGACGGCTCTGCAATCAGGGTCCCGTCCCTGTCGATGAATAGCACTTTTTTCATTTCCATTTTTATCGTTAATGTTTGGAAATTGAATATTGGAAATTCGATAGTGTTTATTTCAAAATTCAATCTTTTAATGCATTCAGCAAGATATCATTTTCTTCGGACGAGCCAATGGTAATCCTCAGACTTTCCGTGCAGAGGATCACTTTTGAGCGGTCGCGGACAATGATCCCGTTGTCGGCCAGGCGATGATAAATGTTCCGGGCATTTTGCATCTTGACGAGCAGAAAATTGGCGTCGGAAGGATAGATTGTTGTCACAAACGAAAATTTCGCCAGCGCTTTGGCCATTCTGGCGCGCTCGTTCATCAATAATGCCACCCACCCGTTTTTTTCGGGTTCCTGATCGAGGAGTTCCAGCGCCTTTTGCTGGGTCAGGATATTGATGTTGTACGGGTATTTGATCTTGTTGAAGGTCCGGATGACCTCCGGTTGTGCAAAAGCCATCCCCAGCCTGATCCCGGCCATTCCCCAGGCTTTTGAAAAGGTTTGGAGGATGATCAGGTTCGGGTGTTGTTCCAGTTCAGGAAGAAGGCTGGCGCCGGGCGAAAAGTCCGTATAGGCTTCGTCCAGGATCACCAGTCCCTGAAAATCGCGGACCAGTTTCAGGATTTCCGCTTTATTCATGAGGTTTCCTGTGGGGTTGTTGGGTGAACAGACAAAGACCAGTTTGGTGTGCCCGTCCGCGCTTTTCAGCAAAGCATCGGCCGAAAAACTAAAGTCCTGCGCGAGAGGCACCTTTCTGACCTCAATATTGTTGATGCCGGCGGCTACCTGGTACATGCCATAAGTGGGATCGATCGACACCATATTATCGATACCCGGTTCGCAGAATGCCCTGAAAACAAGATCGATCGGTTCATCGCTGCCGTTGCCGAGGAAAATCTGTTCCGGCGAACAATTTTTGATTTCAGCGATTTTTTTCTTGAGTTGGCGCTGTAACGGATCGGGATACCGGTTATAAGGCGCATTGAACGGATTCTCATTGGCATCCAGGAAGACCATCGCTTCACCCGAGTATTCATCACGCGCGGATGAATAAGGGCTCAGGTTTTTTATATTGTTTCGCAGGAGTGTCTGAATTGGTTTCATTCTTATGTGATTATGAAATGTCGAATGCTTCAGCTTTACGTATTTCTTGTTCGATGTTTTTTAAAAATTAAAGATATTCTCAGTTGTTTTAACGTTTTTTCAGTGTCTTCAACCTGATGCTCACTGCCTTTTCGTGGGCGTCGAGTTGTTCTGCTGCGGCCATTGTCCGGATCACAGGTCCCAGATTCCGGATCCCTTCTTCCGAAATTTCCTGGAAGGTGATCTTTTTCAGGAAGCTGTCAAGGTTTACGCCGCTGAATGAACGGGCCCAGCCGTTTGTAGGCAGGGTATGATTTGTTCCCGAAGCGTAGTCGCCGGCACTCTCAGGAGTATAGTTACCAAGGAAGACAGAACCGGCATTCACGATTTTCCCGGCCACCTCCGGGTAGTTCTTCATCGCGATGATCAGATGCTCCGGAGCATAGGCGTTGATCAGACCGATCATATCCTGTTCGTTGTCAAAAACAATGCTGACGCTGTGCTCCAGTGCTCTGGCTGCAATGTTTTTCCGGGAAAGCAATTCCAGTTGCCGGGACAGTTCGTTTTCCACCTGATCCACAAGTTCAGCGGTGTCAGTTACCAGCACAACCTGAGAATCAGGACCGTGTTCGGCCTGGGAAAGCAAATCAGAGGCCACGAACGCCGGGTTGGCAGATCCGTCGGCCATTACCGCTACTTCAGAAGGGCCTGCCGGCATGTCGATTGCCACGTCACGGATGCTGACCAGTTGTTTGGCTGCCATCACATACTGGTTCCCGGGGCCGAAGATTTTTTCCACTTTGGGAACCACACCTGCCCCGTAAGCCATCGCCCCGATGGCCTGAACACCACCAAGCTTGAATAGTTTTGTAATTCCGGTTGCTTTTGCCGCAAATAATATTGCGGGATCGACCTTTCCTTTCTTATCCGGAGGCGTACATAAAATAATTTCACTGCAGCCGGCAATTTTAGCAGGGATGCCCAGCATCAGCACCGTGGAAAACAACGGGGCAGATCCTCCGGGGATATATAGTCCTACTTTTTCGATCGGAACGGGCTTTTGCCAACAGGTTACCCCCGGTGTCGTTTCCAGTTGCCTCACTTCAGGCTTCTGCATTTCATGAAACTTTCTGATATTTTGGCCTGCCTTTTCGATGGCCTCCCGCAGGTCTGCATCAACCTGCCGGGCCGCTTCTTCAATTTCTTCCTGACTGACAGCAATTTTGCCAAGGCATATCCCGTCGAACAACTGGGTATACCTGCGGACTGCCGTTTCCCCCTCAGCTTGTATTTCACGCAGAATAGCCTGAACTTTGCCTGTAAGTTCGTTCATATTGATCA
>CAZANK010000369.1:0-4195 GCA_964486235.1 uncultured Prolixibacteraceae bacterium
GCGGTCCATACCACACAGTTTGAGGTTCGGCTGCCTGAATTCAACCTGTATGAGCCGGTTTTGCAGATTGCCCGTGAGGAATTTGACCGGTTTACGGCAAAAACCAAAAAGACCGTGATACGCATCGCGGGTGTGATTGGCCGGACCGAACAGGCGGTCAGCGAAGCCCGGATAGCCCTTGAGAGAGGTTTTCACGCGGTGTTATTGGGTGTGGCGGCTTTCAAAGATGCTTCCAATGAGGAGATCCTCGAACATTGCAGGGCGGTGGCCGGCGTGATCCCGGTTGTCGGGTTTTATCTTCAGCCTGCGGTTGGAGGCCGGAAACTGGATGTTGAATTCTGGCGCGGGTTCGCCGCGATCGACAACGTCATCGCGATCAAGATGGCGCCTTTCAACCGTTATCAGACATTTGACGTGGTCCGGGGTGTGGCGGAATCAGGACGTGCCGGCGACATCGCGCTTTATACCGGGAATGACGATAATATCCTGGTCGACCTGCTTACGGAATATGAGATCCGCGTTGAAGGGAAGACGATAAAAAAGCGTATTTCAGGAGGTTTGCTGGGGCACTGGGCGGTTTGGACACGTGCCGCCGTTCAACTGCTTGAGGAAGTTCACAAGGGAACATTTGATCAGGACCTTCCGGGAGCGCTGACGCTTGCCGCGCAGATCACCGACAGTAACGCGGCTTTTTTCGACGTGGCCAATAATTTTGCAGGATGTATCACGGGTCTCCACGAAGTGCTCAGACGGCAAGGATTGCTCGAAGGGATATGGACGCTGAACGAACATGAAACGCTTTCTCCCGGACAACAGGAAGAGATTAACCGGGTATATGCTGCTTATCCCCATTTGAATGACGATGCGTTTGTTGCCGAAAACCTGGATAAATGGTTATCTTAGCGGCATTGATGAATTTAACGATATGAGCGATATTGTCTATTTGAATGGACGTTTGATTAAAAGAAGTGAGGCTTTTATTTCCCCGGATGACCGGGGTTTTAATTTTGCCGACGGGATTTATGAGGTGATCAAATATTACCGGGGCGTACCGTTTCGTTATCGAGACCATCTGGAACGGTTGAAACGAAGTTTGCGTGAGATCCGTCTGGATTTTGACGGCTGTGATCAGCTTGAGACCGTATTTGGGGAACTGATCCGACGCAATAACCTGACGGGAGAGGAAGCGGGGGTCTATTTGCAGATCACCCGTGGCAGCCATCGCCGGATCCATCAGTTCCCCAAACAGGTTGTCCCGACTGTGTATGCGAATGCCTTTCCCTTTGCGTCGGACAAGGATTCGCAAAAAAACGGGATACGGGTCATCACGGCCAAGGATATCCGTTGGTCGAGGTGCGATATCAAGTCTGTGGCGTTGCTGCCCAACGTGTTGCTGTTTCAGAAGGCGGTCGAGGAAGGGGCTGGTGAAGTTGTCTTTATCAGGAATGGCATCGTCATGGAAGCTTCTCATTCAAGCCTGATGTGGATAAAAAACGGCTTTGTTTGCACGCATCCTTCATCCAACGCGGTTTTGCCGGGGATTACGGAGCGGGTGATCATGGGTATCTGCCGCGACGCGGGGATCGCGTTTACTCAGGAAGAGATTACTGAAGCAGAACTGAAGGCGATGGACGAAGTGTTCATCGCCGGGACCGGCAGCGAGGTGACACCAGTGGTGAAGGTAGACGAAACGACGATTGGCGATGGCTTACCAGGAAAACTGACAAAGCTTATTCAGGATCGTTTTCTTGAACTGGCTTACGGGGCTGTTCGCGAATAAAGGTTGTTTTTAGACAACCCGCATGCCCGCGAGTAAATGCCGGTGACGATCTGAATATAGCTGTGTACCAGATCAAGGGGATCAGTGCTCAACGATCCGTCGCATACCTGATAGAACTGAATGGGCATGAACTGGCTCAGGAGGGAGGCGGGTATCCTGTTTTTTCGCAGGTTCTCAAGTAATTTTTTCCGGGCACTCTCAAGTTCCGCCAATGGCCAGTAGTACCTCAGCCTGTCGGAGAAACTGTATTTTCGTTTAAAAGATTGTTGCTTTTCATCGCCCGGGTAATATTTTTGCCAGTATTTTGGTTCGCTGATCATGGCCTGCTCAAGCGTTTCACGTAATCCGGAGCGTTCCGGATTGACATGTCCCAGGATTTCGGTTTCCATCGCTTCCAGCGCGAAAAGCGCTTCACGGTAGGCAAACGTCAGCCATGGCCCGACCTTCAGGATACAAAAATGATCTTCGACGAGTTTTTTCAGGTTGGCTTCTGTTTGGTAGTCGGTCGAGTGCGCTTCAAAAACAAGATGATCGAACTCCATGATCTTCCTGCTGAGTCCGTTCGCCTTTTCCTGGCGATATTGAAAGACCTGGTCATCACCGAATTCCACCCCGGGCTGGACCACGCAGCCTACCACGCGCTCCCAGGCCTCTTGAAGGCCTGCCTTCAGAAAAGATCTTTTGATGGTTTCGATGGTGCGGGCTGCGTCTTCCGGGGTGGTCGGTACCACTTCGTCCTCTTCTTCGCGGGCGCCTCCCGGAACAGGCACTTCGGTTCCGATCACGTAGACCGGTTTGGGGAAACCCTGACGGTGCGTGTTCCATGTGTTTTCAGCAACCTGGCAAAGGGCGGTGGTCCTTTCCGCGACCACCTCGTCAGGAAGAGGTTTTTTCCGGTCTCCCTGGTCGTCTGCGCAAAACATGCTGGTGTCAAGATGGATTTTCAGATACCCTTCTTTGACATATTCCCGGATCAGCACGCGGGCGTGGTTCATGGCTTCTTCTGAACGAAGTGACTGCCAGGCGTTTGGGCCAAGGTGGTCTCCGCCCAGCAGAATCCGGTCTTCCGGGAAACCTTCTTTCGCGGCAAGGTGCCGGACATACCGGACAAAGTCAGCGGGCTTCATGCCGGTGTAACCCCCAAACTGATCTACCTGGTTGGACGTGGATTCCACCAGCAGGATACTTTCGTCGGCTTTGGCTTGCTTGAAGCCGGCGGCAAGCACATCGGCGTTCGCGCTGCAAACCGAATAGATGCCGACAGGATGACCGTCCCGGTTATCAGACAGGATCTCAAGGAAAGTCGTATTCGCGTGTTTCATGGTTGTCGCCGTTTGTAAACTATTTACGGAGTCGGTTTTTTGGTGTGGTAGATTTTGACGCCCTGAACAACCCGGGTAATCGCGCCGCGCCTGGAAGGGGAATCCGGAGAGAGGCCCAGGTTCAACGACTTGAAGAATCCGATGATCTGGGCGGGCAACACATAAAAAACAGCTAAGAATTCTTCAGGAATATCATCCGGCTTTTCCGGAAAATGAACGGCAAAATCGAAGCGAAGTCCCTCTTCGTCATCGCCGTCACCAATCGCCAGCGTTTTTTCCCCGGCCCCTGTCTGGTAAACGGAAGCTGCCAGGTCCAATTCATAAGGCCGGGCATATTCATTGTTGGAGAATAAATAAACGACGACGGTCGTTTCGTCAATCACGGCTTTCGGGCCATGCCTGAACCCCAGAAAAGAATCGAATTTACAGATCACCTTTCCGTCCGACAGTTCCTGAACCTTCAGGTGTGACTCATGTGCTACCCCCATCAGCGGCCCGGACCCCAGGAAGACCATCCGGTCAAAATCCATGTCGGCCACTTTCTTCAAACACGAAAGGTGTTTTGTCAGCAGCGCGTGCCCAAGATTCCTGATCTTGTTGATCAAAGGCGACAGGTTTTCGATATTCCGGATGTTCATAATCAGGAGTCCCGTCAGCAGCATTGAAGAGAAAGAACTGGTCATGGCCAGCGACTGATCGTTTGTTTCTTCCGGCAACAGGAGCACGAAGGAGTTCTCGTCGCCACCCATGTTGGCTAATTTTCCGTGCTTGTTGCAGGTGATGTTTAAGAGGTACAACTTGTCGCAATGGTCTTTTGCCAGATCGACGGTTGCTACGCTCTCCGGACTGTCGCCCGAACGGGCAAAGGAAATGAGCAGGGTTGGGCGCGACCTGAAAAAATAGTTTTCCGGATGGGTGAGGATTTCCGTGGTCCCGACTGCGCGGCATGGAATATGCCAATTTTTTTGGAAAGGTCCTGAAAGAATTTCCCCGATAAAAGCAGATGTTCCCGCTCCTGTCAGAATGATATCCAAGTCCTTATTTTCAAATACTTTTTCGATGAATTTCAAAACCTGTTCCTTTTCATTGCGAA
>CAZANK010000370.1:0-4184 GCA_964486235.1 uncultured Prolixibacteraceae bacterium
AAACCTTTCAGGAAGGATTCCAAAATCCGCCGCCGGCTTCCCGGCCGAATGTGACCTACTGGTTTTTGGGAGGATACGTGGATACGCTCCGGCTGAAAGAAGAGTTGTTGTCCTTTAAGAAGGCGGGGATATCCGGTTTTACCATTTTTGAGATTGGTTCGCGGGACACGGTTCATATCCAGGCGGGGCCTGCTTATCTGAGTGAAGAATCGCTGAAAATCTTAAAATGTGCCGTCCGCGAAGCCGGGAAGCTGGGGATGGAGGTGGGCGTGAATACGGCCAGCAGCTGGAATGCCGGAGGAAGCTGGATTCCCCCGGAATATGCTTCCAAATCGATCTTTTTTTCAAAGACAGAGACCGATGGCGGAAAAGAATTGAAAATGAAGTTGCCTTTCCCTGCTGTTTCAAAGAAAGATGCGTGGGGGAAGCAGCGCCGTATTCAGTACAGGAACGACGGCAAACCGGTTTTTTATAAAGAAATCGCTGTTCTGGCTGTCCCTGCCGGCGTGAAATCTGCAGGTCTTGACACCGGCATGGTCATCAATGTTTCGGCGTTTTTCGACCCCGCAACAGAGATGCTGCACTGGAAGGCTCCGGCAGGGAACTGGGATATCCTGCGGTATGTATGTTCAAATTCGGGGGAGAACCTGGTCTTACCAACCAAATATTCTGCCGGGCCCATCATGGACCATTATGATGCGGAAGCCACCGGATTTCACTTTACGTACATCATCAATAAGCTGGAAGCAGCAATGGGCGACTTAAGGGAAACGGCGCTTAAAAGCCTGTATATGGCCAGTTATGAAGCGAAAGCGCTTACCTGGACAACAACCTTGCCGGAAGTGTTTAAACAGATCAATGGTTATCCGGTCGAAAAATTCCTGCCCGCACTGTTTCCCGATAATCCCTTCACGCCTGCGCTTACTGCGCATTTTAAGGCTGATTTTCAAAAGACCATATCCGAGCTGATGATCAACAACTTCTATAAAAAGTCCAGGGAAATTTGTCATCAACATGGGTTGAAAAATAATTGTGAAGCGGGAGGACCCGGTCTCCCGCTGCACAATGTGCCCGTTGAACCTTTAAAAGCATTGGGCGCGCTGGATATTCCACGGGGGGAGTTTTGGATTAACCACAGCAGGTTTAATGAAAAGGGCATCGATATTTCGAGGGTCGTCAAAGAGGTTTCATCGGCCTCGCATAGTTATAACCAGGGCCTTGTTGAGATGGAAGCTTTTACGACCTTTCAGCATTGGCAGGAGGGGCCTTTTGAGATGAAGCCTCTGGGAGATAGGGCATTTTGTGAAGGAATGAATAAAGTGGTTATCCACGGCTCCGCGCATAACCCTTCCGGAACAGGCTTCCCGGGCATTGCCTATCATGCAGGGACACATTTTAATGACAAGCGGGTTTGGTGGCCTAAAATAAGACCCTTCAACGACTATCTGGCAAGGGTCTCTTATATTTTACAGAAGGCTGATTTTGTGGCAGACGTACTTTATTACTACGGGGATACGATTCCCAACTACGGAGGCCATAAAAACAGCCGTTTTACCGCCGGCCCGGGGTATGATTACGAGATCGTGAATACGGAGATCCTGAAAACGGTCCTTGTAAAAGACGGAAAACTTGTCATCCCGTCGACAGGTGCCATGTTTCGTGTTTTGGCGTTGACGGATGAAAAGGAAATTGATCCTGACGTGTTAATCAAGCTTGACGGGTTGGCCAGGCAGGGAGCTGCGATCATTGGGGAAAGGCCCGCTAAAGCAGCAGCACGCAAAACGAAGTCCGGGATGCCCGATATGCAAAAAATGCTTGACCGCTTATGGACCGCTTATCAAAAAGGAGAACTGCTGAAAAAGGAAGCAAAGGTTTATTCGGGCGTCACGCCATCGTCAATACTTGGGGATCTGAGTATTTTTCCTGATTTTAGCTATCCCGGCGAAGAGTTGTATATGCTCGATTACGTGCACTACGCAAAAGATGACCTGGATTTCTATTTTATCAGAAATACGACAGACGGGTGGATTTCGAGAGCTGTCCGTTTTCGTCAGCAGAACAAGATACCTGAGCTATGGGACCCTGTTTCCGGGAAGATCGTCCCGGTGGTCATTTATGACCAGGATCAGGCAGGGATCATGCTCCCGGTCACCCTCGCTCCTTACGGGAGTGCATTTATTGTATTTAAACGGGATCATCCCGATCCCTGGTTTACCTGTGCGAAAAACGGCGGGCAACACCCTCCGTTACTCGCTTTCACGGCAGAGGGAATTTGTTTTTTTGAGGATGGCGTGATTGAGTTGTCTGGTCCGGGCAAGACAGAAGCCGTTCATCATACGGTCAAGGAAAAAATGCTGGAAGGCGCCTGGGAAGTTTTTTTCCCAAAGGGATGGGGGGCGCCGGAACGGGCAATCTTTCCAAAATTAACGTCGTGGACAGATTCTGAAAATAAAGGTATCAAGTATTTCTCCGGCATTGCCTGTTATGAAAAATCGTTTGTGTATGACATCCATTCAAATTCACTGGAAAATCCAAAAATTTATCTTGACCTGGGTGATCTTTCCAATGTGGGTGAAGCGTGGCTGAACGACCAGCCCCTGGGAATCACATGGACCAAACCATACCGGTTTGACGTATCGGATGTGATCAAACCCGGCCCCAACAAACTGGTGATTGAAATTGCCAATACCTGGTCAAACCGGATTGTCGGGGATGCCCAAACCGGCGAAAGCTATACCCGTACGAACATCACTTCGACCGTGGTCAAAAATGGATTTTTTGTGGATGCGCCCTGGGCCGAAGTGCCATTGATCGGATCGGGCTTATTCGGGACGGTGAGGCTGATCACGGTGAATCCAATCGGAACAGCACCGGCAGCGCCATTGGGCAAGTCAGGACAGAAATCGGCTGTCTTCAGCAAGAAGATCAAAAAGACGCTGAGCATGAAATACCTGGTATATGTCCCGGGAGGGTATGAGAAAAGTGAAGAAAAATACCCGTTGATCCTTTTCCTTCACAGCAGTGGGGAAAAAGGAGATGATCTGAACCTGGTAAGGAAATGCGGATTGCCGAACATGCTTGAAGGGAAAGATGACTTTCCTTTTGTAGTGATTTCACCGCAATGCCCTGAAAGTGAAATACTGGGGTGGAATACGGAAAACCTGATCCGCCTTTTGGATGAGATGGTGACAACATACAGGGTCGATGAACGCCGTGTTTATCTGACCGGTATGAGCATGGGAGGCCGGGGAGTGTGGTCGCTTGCGATCGAGCACCCGGAACGGTTTGCCGCGATTGCCCCGGTTTGCGGATATGGCTTGCCTTTCCAGACAGGTCGTCTGAAAGGAATGCCTGTCTGGATATTTCACGGGGCAAGAGACCAGGTTGTACCGGTTCAGAATTCCTATGATATGGCCGAAGCATTAAAACGAAAAGGAGCAGATGTAAAACACACCATATATCATGAGTCCGGGCATGACGTATGGACTGAAACCTATAATAATCCAAAACTCTATGAATGGTTCCTGCAGCATACGAGAGGATCATTGGATTGATTTACAAATCAAAATCTTAAAGTGTGGGGTTGATCGGCCCAGTACAGCGCGGTACGGTTAAAAGTACCTTATTTCTTAAAATTGCGATCAGGCTGGTTTTAAAAGTCTTAACCTATATTAAACGTGAACCATGAAAAGAGACAGGTCTTCCAATCCATTTTTGTCGAGACGTAATTTTCTCAGGACGGCGGGGACCGTATCAATGGGGTGTATGGTCATCGCCCCGGATGCTTTATCGTTTGCACCGAAGGCGGTAAAACGCCCCTACGGAAAATTGGACCCAAAAATATTTCGGTATCCGGGCGCTGAAGACCGCGGTGTGCCGTTCTTTTTCTTCAATGATGATATCGATGCGCAGGAGGCTGTCAGGCAGGTACGGGAGATGCACAAGGCCGGATGGGGGAAAGTGATGCCGCGCAGGTATGAGGGATTGATGGCTCCTGCATATGGGGAAACCTGGAACCATGTAGTCCATGAGATCATTAAAGTATGCAAGGAATTGAATATGAAGGTATTTCTTCAGGAGGCCGATAAGAATGCATGGTATTCGGCCACCCCGACAGCCATACCGGGAATGAAAGACGAATACCGGAATAAATTTCTGATCAAGAGAAATGCAGATGAGCAACC
>CAZANK010000371.1:0-4179 GCA_964486235.1 uncultured Prolixibacteraceae bacterium
TTGCCCATGATGAGTTGAAATGGGCTATAATTCCGCCTTCCAGTTCAAAGGTGGCATAAGCGGCATCGTCGGCTGTACAGCGGTAGACTTTTCCTTGTTCATCAACACGTTCAGGAATATGGGTGGCGCCCAGGCATGATACGGCTTTCACATGCCCAAACAGGTTGTCGAGCACATACCGCCAGTGGCACAACATGTCGGTGATGATTCCGCCATCGTCCTCTTTGCGGTAGTTCCAGCTTGGACGCTGTGCCGGCACATTAAAGCCTTCAAAAACCCAGTACCCGAATTCGCCTTTTACGGAATGGATTTTGCCAAAGAAGTCATTTTCCATCAGGCGTTTGAGCTTCATTAACCCGGGTAACCACAATTTGTCCTGAACTACTCCGTGTTTGACACCTGCTTCTTCGCATGTCCTGAATAATTCAAGAGCCGTAGCCACATTCACGGCTATTGGTTTTTCGCAGTAAACATGTTTTCCGGCACGGGCAGCCATTTTTACGGCTTCAGCCCGCCGTCCGGTTGTTTGCGCGTCAAAATAGATTTGATAATGAGGATCTTTCATCACATCATCCAAATCCGTTGTCCATTTCGCAACTCCCGATAGCTCCGATAATTTTTTAAGCTTGATCGTGTCGCGCCCGACAAGGACCGGGTCAGGCAGAATGAATTCACTTGGGGAGATCCGGACTCCGCCTTGTTTGATGATTTCGACAACCGAACGCATCAGGTGCTGGTTTGTTCCCATGCGCCCGGTTACGCCGTTCATGATAATGCCGATGGTGTGGGTAGTCATGTCTATGAAATGTTTAAAAGTTTATGTGGTAAAGCGCATAGCGGAAACCGGAGACAGGAGACCGGAAACCGGAGACCGGAAAAGGGTACCAGGGTAAAAAGGGTTCATGGTCACATGGATACATGTTTTTATTCCTTACTAATAGCTTCTTGTCTGATTCCTCACGACTTCTCCAGATAAGCCTGCTTAATCTTCTCAAGATATTCTTTCTGATCGGTCGCCCAGTATTTAGTCGAAAAAATCTCGACTTCGTGATAACCCCCGAAGCCGGCTTCTTCAACCCAGGAGCGGATCTCCGGAATGTTGATGCAACCCTCGCCCATCAGTCCGCGGTCGTTCAGGAAGTCGGTCGTGGGAACATTCCAGTCACAAATGTGGAATGCAAACAGGTGTTTCTCCCTTCCGCAACGTTCAATTTCAGTTTTCAGGGTATCGTCCCACCAGACATGGTAGACGTCGACCGCCACACCCACCCATTCCGAGTTGATCAGTCCGGCCAGGTCGTTGGCTTGTTTCATCGTGTTCACGGCAGAGCGGTCACCTGCATACATCGGATGAAGCGGCTCAATCGCCAACCTGATGCCGGTAGCGCGCGCTGCCGGCAAAATACGGGTGATTCCTTCCGCGATTTGTTCCCTTGACTTTTCGAGCGACTGCCTTCCGTTGGCGCCGCAGACCAGCACGATCAGCGGTGCCCCGATGGCTGCAGCCTGTTCAATTGCCCGTAAGTTATCCTGAATGGCATCTTCCCGCTTCCCTTTATCGACCGACGGGAAAAAGCCGCCGCGGCAAAGTGAAACGACCGTCATCCCATGATCGTCGAGCAGTTTTTTTGCTTCCTTGAGATTTTGGTTTTCCAGAACATTCCGCCAGATTGTGATGCCCGGAATACCGGCCCGGGAATAATTTTCCACGCAGGACTTCAGGTCCCACGGACGGGTGGTTTGCGTGTGGATGCAAAGCCTCGAAAAATCTTTTATTTCTGATCCCATTTGTGTTTTGTTTTCAAGATCGAATAGTCAGTATCCAATAATCAATAATCAATAATCAATAATCAATAATCAATAGTAAATGCTTTCCGTTCACCGGATCCCGCTGAAGAAGGTGAAACAGGGCTGTCCGGCGATGATCCTGGATAAATAGAGTGCCGCTTCCCTTATATGATAATCACCCCACATGCTTGATTCGTTGCAGGGGATGTGATAACCTTCGGGGATATGATCCCAGCCGTTGGGGCGGTGATAGACGGAATGAAGCAGGATACCCTGGTGTTGCGGATCGACGCTCAGATAAGGTTCATCCAGCAGCGTGTTCATCACCGTCAGCCCGGCCTGCCGGTATTTTTGGGCTTCATCCTGCGATCCTTTTTGATCCAGGTAGCTGCCCAGGCGGAGCAACCCTTGTGCGCCAATGGCTGCAGCCGAGCTGTCGACCGGCTCGTGCTCATTGTACGGATCGGCGTTCCGCTCCAGATAATTGCCCAGACGATGAAGGTTGGGAGCGCCGGTGTCCCAGTACGGGATACCATCAAGGGGCGTATTGGAAATGTAAAAGTCGCAGGTGGCCCTGGCTGCCTTCAGCATACAGGATGCCCATGTCTCTTTCCCGCCGGCGCTTTGCAGTTCCTCGTCAGTGAGGCGATCCAATAATTCCAGCTCTTCCGCGAAGCCCAGCATGGCCCAGGCCAGTCCCCTCGTCCAGGTAGAAAAGCCGGTATATCCCTGCTGGGAATTGGGGCAGCGGAAGTTCCCGTCATTGCAGTTAAATACCGATTCGTGGGCCGTTCTTCCCCAGGTGTCATAGCTGTCGCGTCCTTCCCCGTAATAAACGGAATAACGGGCAGTCGCCCCGATGTGCTGCAGTGCCCTTTTCAGGAGGCTGATCTCCCGGTCATTCTCGGCCCGGAATACATGACCGAGCAGATAACTCACCATCAGGATGCGGCATGAGCGGATGGTATCGACAAACAGGGAGTGCGGACCATTAAAGGAATAGATAAATCCGCCGTCGCGGATCTTTGTCCACCGGCCGGCCTGTACTGCTCCTGAAATTTTCAGGGCCAGTTCGTAAAAGTTCTTTTCCCATTCGTTAAAAGGGATTTTTCCTTCATTCATCAGGCGCAGTAAATTTCCGTACGTGCTCAGGTTGTTGAATCCATGATCGTGTACACCCGTATGACTGACATGCGGCGCCATTTTTTGGACCGTTTCTCTCTTGCCCGTTTTCAGGAACGAGACTTCCCCGGTGGCATCGTACTGCAGAATGGCCGAACCGAACTGAAATCCCTGGGTCCACTCCGTCCAGCCCCGGGTCGTGTATTTTCCGTTTACCGTAAATACCGGTGATCCTTGAGAAGGATCATATTCCTGGTCGATCTTCTTGATTTTGTCACCCGACAAGCGCCAGAACCTTTCCAGTTTTTTGGCGGGATACTCCGGTTTCAGTTGAAAATCAATCTTCATATCAAGTTCATTTATTTGCAGTTGTTCACGATGTTCGTCGTTCTTTCATCTCCGTCTCCCATCTCCGTTTCCCGGCTTTTGCGTTCGCTTCACCGGGACCCGCTGATGCAAAGATAAGAAACAGTCCATGAGTCTGGTTAGGATAAATCGGAATCTCTTCGAGCATCGGTTATTCTTTTTCACACCACGTTGTTGCCGAATTTACATCGTATTCCTTTCAAAAAGAAACAGTCTGTCATTTTTTTGAAAAAGATTATTCCCGTAGTGCTGTCGGTTGCTTCCAAAATGATGAAAATAAAGAGAATTCGATTATTTGACTATTATTTCTTTCATAGAAAGAATTTTCGGATAGCGAAAGGCAGCGATCGTTGCCGCCGGGAACACGGTGCGCGATACTTACATTGGAGCGAAAAACAGGATAAAAGATGAAGTACATCGAAACAAACAGCAGCGATAATCATGTTTTTGTTATCTTTACCAATTGTTTCTAAATGACTAAACAAGCTGAAATGACGACCAAATCATCTGCGTCTGCCGCAGAATCAGGCAGCTCAAAAACGTATATCGTAATCACCGCTTTTTTTGCGCTTTTTGCCCTGGTTGGCTTTGCCTATTACGGGGTGCCGTTCTTTTATGATTTCATGGTGAATGATTTTGGGTTTTCCAGGGCGGAAGTGACTTCGGGAAATGCGGTCGGGAAGCTGATTGTAGCACCCCTGTTCGGATTTCTGGCCGGGTGGCTGATCGACAAATATGGTCCCCGGCGGTTGATGATGCTGGGCGCATTGTTGATGGGTGTGGCGCTCGTGGGATTAAGCCATTCGGATAACCTGCCGATATTTTACCTGTTTTATGTTTTCAATGCGCTGGGTTATGTGTTTGGAGGACCATTGCCTTGCCAGGTCTTGATATCACGATGGT
>CAZANK010000372.1:0-4168 GCA_964486235.1 uncultured Prolixibacteraceae bacterium
GGGTTGGGTAAACGCTATAGCTCATTTAAGAAGTCTTCAGCCGTTTGTTTTTCTATTTTGCCTTCCCGCATCGATTTAACCTGGTTCAGGCTGTTTTGCAGTTCGTTTAAAGCTTTCTTGTCAGCTTCCGGCACTTCCACGTAATCCAAGGTTTTAATAAACTCCAGGAATGTGTGGTATTTATTGTCGCTTATATTTAAAGTGAGTTGCTTCATTGTGCAAAAATACGTAATTATCAGACAAAATAAAACCGGATAATTAGTTGTTATTTTGAAAAGGATATGAAATTTTGGTATCCAATAGTTACAGCGGAAGTTTTTTAGTTTTTTCAGTCTATGGAAATCCGGGACATCAAATCACACCTTACAATTACCTAATTCGCGTTGATGACGAGTTCCTTTTCGGTTTTTCCGGGGAAAGAAACGATGATCTGATCGTTCGTCAGGCGGATCAGCCGCCAGTTTTGGTTATCCCTGGCAAAAGCGCCGGTTTGCACCTGCGTGATCGCGTGATTTCCCTGCGCCTGAAAGACGGTGACGGCATTTTGATGATTATGTCCCGCAACAATCAGTTTGACCGACGGCGTTTTGGCCAGCACCCGATACAGTTCTGACGAAGGCTCCAGACCGGGGCCTTTCGAACGGAGCGGGATATGCATGAAAACAACTTCGATATCGTCGTCGGATTGCTGCAACTGGTCTTCCAGCCAGTGCAACTGGGCTTTATCAACGTACGGCATCTCGATGTTATCGCCGGGCATCACGGCGTTAAAACCATTGTCGAGGAACAGGAACCGGAAGGTTGTTTGTCCGGCCTGAACCACCTTGCTGTAATAGGTTCCGTCTTTAAAACAGGGAATACTCCGTACCCAGGCAGCGCGGGCTTCGCCGGCCACGCTTTTGACCGAAACCATGCCGCTGTCCCCCCAGGCATAATCCGCGACATCATGGTTGCCAAGCGTGAGCCACAAGGGGACCGTACAATCGTCCGCCACGCGGTTGAACTGTTCAACCTGAAATCCCAGCATCCCGCCATCGGGTGTTTCACCTTTGAAGAAATCGACCAGATCGCCGGTAACAATCACCATGTCGCTGTTTGTTTTGCGGGGCATGGTTTGCAGGAATTGTCTTGCAGGTTCAACGCCCTGTCCGTAATGTCCCCGGCTTTTAGCCATGTCCTGCTGGTAAATATCCAGGTTGAAAATCGTATGCAGGTCCGTGACATGCAACAGCGAAAGGGTATCCGGCTGTGCTGTTATTTGGGTTGTAAACAAACTCAGGAAAATCAGGCTGAATAACGCAATCCGGGCAAAATAACTCTTCATCTTATCGTTTTTTAGTTACGTTTCGGTGATAAAAATATCATTTTCGCTGGTATTTACCCCGGGAAACCTAAAAAAATTCCGCGACAATTTGTTCTTACACCTGAAATCACACCGGTTTATCCCTAAAAATCAGGCCGGTATCATCTACCGGCCTGATCCTGACAGTGATGCCACAGGCATCAACTAATTTCCATTTGGATTCACGTCCCACCACAGCGGAACATTCTCCAGGTCCTGTGCGCCTTCTCCAAGTAACTTGATTGCTTTGGCTACCTCATCCGGCTGGGTGGCGTATTCATCCGGCGTAAACGGCAACCTGGTCACAATCATCCCCCTGCTTAAATCGATGTTCGTATTCGAGGAGAAGATTTTCGGGTAGATTTTCGGAAGGCGCGTCCTGCGGTATTCGGCAAACGCTTCGACCGTCAGCATAAAGTTTGCCAGCCATTTCTGCGTGATGATCTGCTCATACTGGTCCTCTGAATTCGCGGCAAACTTCACCGGGATATCGGTGGTGGGAGGACGGTGGTACAAGTATTCTTCAGGACCTACCGGGGTTTTTGTGCTGTTGATATACGGCTGAATGGCGCCGGAAGCCACACCCCATTGCTGCATGGACACCGTGATCCCTTTTTCATAATGCGACTGCGCACTGCCGCCACCCACGTTCCATCCTCTCCAGGCCCCTTCCGCTTTCAGGAAATGGGTCTCTGCCGAAAACATGATCGGGATCGGCTCGGTCATTTTCGTATCGGCGTTCCAACGGGTGTAATTTGGACGTGAATAGCATGGGGAAACGATCCCCTTGGCCATTTCTTCGATGCTTCTGTATCCGTTGGGTGCGCCATGAAATCCCCCGACGTTTGCCATCAGCTCAGGATAACCATGTACGGCCTCGGGGATCAGGCTCCCGTCGACCGGATCAAAATAAATGCTCATCCGGGGGTCCTCAAACCCTTTTAAAAAACTTTCCATGCTGGCGCTCATCACCGTTTCATACCACGGGTTAATCCGGGAAAAACCATTCCCTGTAGTCGTGCCCTTAAGTTTATTGGGATCAAGGAAGGCATCATCGCTGGTTTCACTCAGCATGACGCCCCCGGCAGCGGCTTCTCCCTCTGTCTTTGCTTTGGCCGGATCGATGTTGGAAATCCGTATCGCCAACCGTAAACGCAGGGAATTGGCAAATTTCAGCCATTTCTGGACGTTACCGTCATAAATCATGTCGCCGACCCCAAACGCATTTGCAGACGGATTGGAAGCGACCGAGGCCGTCAAAATATCAATAGCTGTCTTCATATCGTCGAACATCAGGTAATAGACATCCTTCTGACTTTCGTAGGTCGTGTACTCCTTTCCGGTTCCGGCGTCGGTGTAAGGGATCGGACCCCATAAGTCGGTCACCTGGTGCAATAGGAACACCTTCCAGACCAGGGCGATCGCGTATTCGTTCTGGTAACTGCCGTCATCTTTGGTCAGGTCCACAATACACTGCAAGGAAGGAACTGCCCCGTAGCTATACATACCTTTAAACCCGCTATTGTGGTATGAATACCTTAACTGGTTTTGTTCATACGTGAGATCTACAATTGTAAATTGTCCGGAAAAATGGTGCGTGATCGTCTTGATCATCCGGTTGTAGTTGTCGGTAGTCAGCCAGTTGCTGCCCTGGAACTGCGCGCGGGACAGAAGACCGGCCAACTCTTTTGTGCCAACTTCCATTAACTTCGTTTTATCCGTGTTGTATTCCTCAAATTTATCCGTGCAGGACGGCAGTGAGAAAATGAGGGCAATAACAACCGGAACCAGCACGAAAAAGCCGTTTATCATCTGTTTCTTCATAACTTCTGAATCTTAAATTTATTATAATGTGAGCCTGACATTGAACCCGAATGTTCTGGTTCCCGGTAAGAACGCACTTTCCGCGCCCTGTCCGTGCCTGTCAATATCGTACGACACGTCGGGATCAAACCATTTACAGCCGTTGTAAATATAGAACAGGTTACGCCCGGTGGCCGAAACCCTTAACGATTTCACCACGTTGCTTCTCAGCCGGAAATCATAGCCGATGGAAAGCTCACGCAACCTGGAATTGGTCGCTTCGTGATCAAATAATTCGCCGCAACCGTTGCTGATACGGCCGCCGACAATCCGGGCGTATTCCTCCGCGTTAACCCGGATATTATTGGGAGTACCGTCTTCAAAAACGCCATCAATCAGGATACCGTCTTCACGTCCCGCCAGCGAAGCCTTGCTGGTTCCGCAGAGCAACATCATGGCCTCGGTGGAAGAACCTCTCACCCCGCCGTAGTTCAGATCGACCAGGAAAGACATGTTCCAGTTCTTATACTGAAAGGAGTTGGTGATCCCCGATGTCCAATCGTAATTAAAATTACCCAGGTACAGGCTGGCTGTCGGATTCAGGGTACCATCCACTTTGGGCTTACCCTGTGAATCGACAACGACCTGCCCTTTGTCGTTTCTCACAAAACCTTTCGTATACATCTCCCCGTAAGGCTTTCCCTCAATAATCCAGGTTTCGCCGATAGACAGGTTCGGTGAATCAATTTCATAGTATTTCAGATTATCCGACAACTCGACGACCTTATTCTTGTTTTTTGCAAAATTCAGGCTGACATTCCAGGAAAAATCATCCTGCCTGACCGGAGTGGCGCCAACCATCAGCTCGATCCCCGTGTTCTGGATGTTTCCACAGTTCTTCCAGGCGGAAGTATATCCGGAAGTCGTGACAGATGTGATTAGTACCAACTGATTGTATGTATTTGACTTATACCAGGTAAGATCCATCGAGAGCCGGTTGTCAAAGAACCTCAAATCGGCTCC
>CAZANK010000373.1:0-2298 GCA_964486235.1 uncultured Prolixibacteraceae bacterium
ATGACTTTTCCACGCTCAGTTCCACCGGCAACCCGTGGGTATCCCACCCGGCTTTCCGGTGAACCCGGAATCCTTTCATGGTCTTGTACCGGCAAAAAATATCTTTGATGGCCCGGGCCATCACATGATGAATCCCAGGTATTCCGTTGGCAGATGGTGGCCCCTCATAAAAAACAAAAGTGGGATTCCCCTCCCTGATCGCAATACTTTGATGAAAGGTGTCATCATCTTCCCACCGTTTGCGGATATCCTTATTCACCTGGGAAAGATCCAACTGTTTGTATTCCTGGAATTTGCTGTTCATCAGACTCCTTTTTAAACCTGTTTTAGAAAAAGAGTACAAATATAGGAAAAAATACCAATGAAGAAATCACCCTAAAAGTCGTATCTTTTACCGCAAAAGCATTTGACCATGAACGCCTGCCTGGAGCATTTTCTGGAGCTGTTCTTTCCGCGACTATGCCTGATATGCGGCGAAAAACTGCTTGCGCAGGAACGGTTTGTTTGTCTGCGATGCCAGCTTCACCTGCCAAGGACCGATTTTTACCTGGCCGGTGAAACTTCCCTGGAACAGCTTTTTTACGGACGGATCCCGGTGGAAAAAGCCTGTGCCTACTTTGAGTTCAAAAAAGGAAGCAACTACCGGAACATCCTTCACCAACTGAAGTACAGGGGACAAAAAGAAATCGGCGAATTCTTCGGCGAACGTTTTGCCGCAGAACTGGTGTTGTCGGGTCTTTTCCCCCTCCCCGATTACCTTTGTCCCGTTCCGTTGCATCGCCGGAAAGAACGGAAAAGAGGGTTTAATCAGAGCTATCACATCGCCGTTGGACTGTCCCGGCAGTTACACGTCCCGGTATTGGCCGATAATCTGCGACGGATCGCCGACACAGCCTCACAGACCCGCAAATCGCGTTACGAGCGCTGGGAAAACGTGGAAAACATGTTTGAGGTGGTTGATCCGTCTCTTTTCGACGGAAAACACCTGGCTCTTGTCGACGACGTGGTCACCACAGGAGCGACCCTCGAATCCTGCGCGGCTGCTGTTTTGAGCTGCTGTGATGCAAAGATCAGTATTCTGACGCTGGCAATGGCGTGAAAACAGATACCAGTCATCAAGACTCCGGGCGGGAAGCTCCCGGCAGTCCTTTTTATTCCACCACCTGGGTCCAGCCGTACGGATCGGGCTCGTCGCCGTTCTGGATCGCCTGAAGTTTTTGATACAGCTTCACGCTCCAGGCCCCCGGTTCGTTGCCATACAGGTATTCCTTTTCCAGATCGGCATCATAAATGCGTTTCACGGGCGAAATCACTGCGGCAGTCCCGCAGGCGCCAACTTCTTCAAAAGAAGCCAGCTCTTCCAAAGGCACCTTTCTCCGTTCCACCTTCATCCCCAGCGATTCAGCCAGTTGCATCAGGCTCATGTTGGTGATCGAAGGCAGGATGGAATCTGAGAGCGGTGTAATATAGGTGTTTTCTTTAATCGCAAAGAAGTTGGCAGGTCCGCATTCATCGATGTATTTCTTCTCCTTGGAATCCAGGTAAAGAACCGCTGAAAATCCACCGGCTTTCGCTTTCTTTCCGGCAATCAGGCTGGCTGCATAATTCCCCCCGATCTTGTAACGACCCGTTCCCTGCGGAGCAACACGGTCGAACCTTCGTAAAACGATCAGGTCGGTGGGCTGAAACCCTTCCGGAAAATACGGACCAACCGGCATCACAAATACCATGAACAAGTATTCGGTTGCCGGTTTCACACCAATCTGCGGACCGGTCCCGATTAACAACGGACGTATATACAGCGAGGCGCCCGACCCGTAAGGAGGCACATACTCCTGATTCTTGCTGACCACCATTCTTACTGCTTCCGTGAAAAGCTCGGACGGCAGTTGCGGCATCAAAATACCATCGCAAGACGATTGTAACCTTTTGGCATTCTCATCCATCCTGAAAACACGGATCTTTCCGTCCTTTCCCCGGAATGCTTTCAACCCTTCGAAGGCTTCCTGTCCGTAATGCAGACAGGTAGCTGCAATATGAAGATTAAGATATTCAGAATCGCTTAACTCGAGTGATCCCCACTTCCCGTCTTTGTAAGCACAACGGACATTCAGATTTGTCTTGCAGTATCCAAAGCCCAGGCTTTTCCAGTCTATATTTTCC
Organism: uncultured Prolixibacteraceae bacterium; assembly: GCA_964486235.1. GTDB lineage: Bacteria > Bacteroidota > Bacteroidia > Bacteroidales > Prolixibacteraceae > JBCFBK01. The sequence continues at coordinate 2,164 of CAZANK010000373.1, forward strand.
ATAATTCCAACTATTCGTTCCCCTGATTTTTCGGGACCTTAAAATAACGAAAAATATTTCATAGAATAAAAAGATTTCAAACGCAAAGATTTCAAAACACCGAAGATATTTTGATCATTTAACATCTGACCATTC